>CAZGPF010000078.1:0-6620 GCA_964527275.1 uncultured Desulfosarcinaceae bacterium | reverse complement strand
CATCACGGATGATAAAACCGTCCTCTTCGAGAATATTCAAGCAGCGACAACACTCTTCCCTGCCGATATCGGCACCTTTTAATTGCGGCAACAATCCATCTGTCGTCAATGGATGTTCAGTGCCCGCCAGTATCTGGAGAATAGAGAAGAGTCTTGATCTTCTAGGATCTTCATAATTTTTGCGGATATGTTCCGGCCAAGAGTCTAAATTAGACAGGTTTGCCTGCGATAATAGTTGACTGCGGGCACCCTCCACCAACGCATGCGCCTCTTTTTTATCTTCCGTGGGGTCGCCTTTCATCTGACTGGTCAACGCATACAGGTAGAAGGCCGATCGCCAACCCACGGCGCGAACCAACAATTTGGCTTCAACAGTTGTAATGGTACGCCGGTGGTGCAAGTACCCCTCACTTGCCCAAGCCTGCAATAAATCGCAGGCCGCATCAAATTCCAAAGGATTGAGGGTAAACGGATACATGTTGTTAAAGGCTCCGAGATAGTTCCCTTGTCGGGCCAGCGGCGTGTGGCCGATGGAACCGGTAATAAGCCAGCTAACGGCTTTGATCTCCTCGCGCAAGCGCCGCAAATGGTAGCAGAGAGTGGAGGCCCGCGCGAGGCCATTTTCCACCCTATGCATATTCAACAAAAATACCGGCAGTTCGTCGATCAATACGGCCCATGATCTGACTTTATCCTCAGCCAATTTTAGAATCATTGCCTCCGCAAGCTGGTTGGATTCAAGACAAGAAATACCTTCAAACCAGTTTTGTGGTTTTTTTTGGCCCGGGCCGATCAATGCCGTGAGGCGCGCTCTGAAGTTTTCCCATGTAGCGTCGAGTGGCCCTATTTTCTTAGTGATCTTATTACACAACGCCTTAAAGAATTCATCTTCATTTGTGCAGTCTGAAACATCAAGTCGCACGACACTATAATTTTCATCCGGCGCACGATCTTCCAGGCGTTCCAACACAAAAGTTTTGCCCAGTCGTCGGGGTCCCATCATTAAAAGATTGTGGTCATTGCGGAATTGGGTAAAGATACTTCTGCACTCCGTTTGGCGGCCATATGTAGCTGTTTTAAATTGTAGTGGCATCTTTTCCTCCCGTCGTTAATCATTCATTTTTTTAAACAGTGTCGTTTTAATTCAATTACGTTTTAAAAGATAATTCGGCCTCTGTCAACCCAAATATTTTGGAAGCTGCAATTCCAATGTAAACGCCAGGCTCATAAAAATAGAGCCGTGGCGCACTACTACTGTGGCCATCCGCAAAGAGTCCGATCCCAATGCACTCCGGCCAGCGCCAGGGTCCAGGATACGGCACTCGATTGCGGCTTGCACAGCAAGGATGCCCAAGGCTATTTTAACGTGACGGGAGGGTGGAGGGTGGGATAATCGAAAGCTGGATCACAAGCGAGTTGGGCAAGGATGCCGATGTGGAATATCTGACGACAAAAACCTTTACAGATACTCGAAAACGGGTTATGTGAGTTGTCTTTATTTGTGCCCGCTTTGCGCGGGCAATTGTGTATATAACTAGACAATCGGCGCTTTGACGCCGGTTCTCATGTATGGATCTGGAGTGCAAAAATGGCAAGAGTCTGCGAAATTTGTGGCAAGAAGCCCATGTTCGGCCACTACGTGAGCCATGCTCACAACGTCAACAAGCGCCGCTTCAATCCCAACCTGCAAAGCGTCCGCGCCACCCGCAACGGTCGTACCCAGAAGATGAAGGTCTGCGCCAACTGCATCAAGTCGGAACGCGTGGTCAAGGCGCCCTAATGCATGCGGTCTACTGCCTGCACCTGCCTAACCTGCTTTAACCCCACCAGCACCTGCTCTAGTTGCTCCAGGCTTTTCACGGAGAGGGTGAAATAGCTCGAAACCAGATTGTCGTCGTCGGTGTCCGAGTTGACGCTCATGATGTTGGCCCCGGCCTTGCTGATGCTGGAGGCCATATCGGCCAGCAGTCCCTTGCGGTCCAGGGCCTGAATCATGATTTTCACCGGGTAGAACTCCGCGGTGGCCTGGTCCCATTGAACTTCTATGAGACGTTCGGGGTTGGTCTTGACCAGGTTGGTGCAGCCCGTGCGGTGTACTGTGACGCCGAAACTGCGGGTGATGAAACCGATGATGGGATCTCCGGGCAGGGGCTGGCAACACTTGCCGAAGCGCACCAGGACCCCTTCCTCGCCCTTGACGACGATGCCGCTGCCCGGTCCCTTCTTCTGGGCGGCGGCTGCCTTTGTTAAGATGGCCGTTAAATCAAGGTCCTCTTCGGATTGGGGGTCGATGCTGCGCATAATCCGATTTGTCGTGACCTTGCCATAGCCCACTGCGATAATCAGGTTATCGGCTGATTTGTAGCCAAACTCCTGCACCACTTTCTCCATCTCAGGGGATTTGATGAAGGTATTGAAGTCGAGCTTGTGTTTGCGAAAGGCCTTTTCGCACATCTCGCGGCCCATCCTGCGGCTGCGCTCTTTTTCCTGGGTACTGATCCACTGCCGGATTCGCGACCGGGCCCTGACAGTCTTGACAAAACCGAGCCAGTCCTTGCTGGGCTGGTGCCCTTTGCGGGTGATCACCTCCACGCTTTCGCCGGTTTGCAACTGATATTTCAACGGCACTATGCGGCCGTCCACCTTGGCGCCCACACATTGATGGCCCACTTCGCTGTGGATGCTATAGGCGAAGTCCACGGGTGTGGCGCCCTTGGGGAAGGACTTGATATCGCCCAGGGGCGTGAAGACGTAGACCTCGTCGGGAAACAGGTCGATGCGCACGTTCTCCAGAAATTCATCTGGATTGCTGGTATCGGCCTGGTTCTCCACCATCTGTTTGACCCATGCTAATTGCTTGACGATGCGCGTGTCGGCGGTCTTGCCTTCCTTGTAGCTCCAATGCGCTGCAATGCCCGACTCGGCCACCTTGTCCATCTTTTTTGTGCGGATCTGAATCTCGATGCGTTCGCCATAGGGTCCTATGACCGTGGTATGCAGGGACTGGTACTTATTGGATTTGGGCATGCCGATGTAGTCTTTGAATTTCCCTGGGATCGGTTTCCAGACCGCGTGCATCAGGCCCATGGCTTTGTAGCACTGTTTCTTGGTGTCGAGGATGATGCGGAACGCGATGATGTCGTAGACCTCCTCGAAGGTAAGCTTCTGCCGCAGCATCTTCTGATAGATACTGTAGTAGCGCTTGTAGCGGCCCATGACGTCACTGGGCAGGTGTTTTTCATCCATTTTCAGCTTGATGAAATCTTTTACCGTCTCGATGTAATTCTCGCGCTCCTGGCGGTCCTTGGCCACCAATTGCTTGAGGCGTTCAAACTGATCGGGCAGCAGGTATTCGAAGGCGATGTTCTCCAGCTCGTTCTTGACGCGGTAGATCCCCAGGCGGGCCGCTATGGGGGCGTAGATATCGATTGTCTCCTTGGCGATCTTTCTCCTTTTCTGCTCAGAGCTGTGATACTGTAGGGTGCGCATATTGTGGACCCGGTCGGCCAGCTTGATCAGTATGACCCGGATATCCTCGGCCATTGCCAGGAGCATCTTGCGGATGTTTTCCGCCTTGCGCTCCAGGGAGCTGGAGAACGAGAGGGCGCTCAACTTGGTGACGCCCGATACGATCTGCATCACCTCGGTGCCGAATATCTTCTCAATCTCCTCTTCGCTGGCATGGGTATCTTCGACCACGTCGTGCAGCAGACCGGCGGCCACGCTCACCGCATCCAGTTTCATCTCCGTCAGGATCCCGGCGACCTCCAGGGGATGCGAAAGATAAGGCTCACCCGACAACCGCATCTGTCCCTCATGCACCTTGGCCGAAAAAATATAGGCGAGCTCGATCAATCCCAGGTCGGCAGCTGGATTGTAGTCCTGAATTCTATCTAAAATGTCATTTATGCGAATCATAAATCAGGCCCTAAGCAGCTAATAGGCTTTAGCAAACACCACGCGTTGGGTGCTGGACGCGCCGCAGCGGATACATTTTCCCCTCACCTGGCGGGCATCAAACGGCAGGCAGCGGATGGTGGCGGTCAAATCGGCCTTGATCATGGCTTCGCACTCTTCGCCGCCGCACCAGTGGCAGAGGGCGAAGCCGCCGTGAATCTCCGGTTTCTCTAAATTTTGGGGCCTGAAGAAGGCGTAAAAATCCTTTCTGGTGTCGAATTCATGGGTATGGGCGCGTTGATACGCCTTGGCGCGCGCGAACATTGCGGCCTGGATCTCATCCAGAATAGCACCCACCTGATCGATAAATCGTTGACGAGGCATGGAGACCTTCTCTTTATGTCCCTTGTCCCGGCGGCCCATGAACACGGCGTCAGCGGCCAAATCGCGCGGCCCGATCTCAAGCCGCAGGGGCACGCCCTTCTTGATCCAGTCCCAGCCGCGTGCGCCGCCGATGTCGCGGTTGTCGATCTCCACCACCAGTTGGCGGTGATGGTAGCGCCGCTGCCGCAGGTCGCGGGCCAACTGCTCGCAATAGGCCGCCACCCTGGCCTGGTCGGCGGGCTTGTGGGCGATGGGCAGTATGGCCACGTGGATAGGTGCCACCCGGGGCGGCACGACCACTCCGTCATCATCGCCATGGGTCATGATTATCCCGCCGAGGATGCGGGTGGAGATACCCCAGGAGGTGGTCCAGGCGTACTCCTGCCTCTCTTCGGCGGTCTGGAAACGAATATCCGAAGCCTTGGCAAAGTTCTGGCCCAAAAAGTGCGACGTGCCTGACTGCAAGGCTTTGCGATCCTGCATCATAGCCTCGATGCAGAGGGTGTCCACGGCGCCGGGAAAACGCTCGGCAGCGGTTTTGCGGCCTCGCAGCACCGGTATGGCCAGGCAATTTTCCACCATGTCGGCGTATAGATCGAGCATCAGGAAGGTGCGCTCCCGGGCTTCCTCGGCCGTGGCGTGGGCCGTGTGGCCCTCCTGCCACAGGAACTCACTTGTGCGCAGGAATATGCGCGTGCGCATCTCCCAGCGGACCACGTTGGCCCACTGGTTTATCAACATGGGCAGGTCGCGATGGCTCTTGATCCAGCGCGCAAAGGACTCGCCGATAATGGTTTCCGAAGTGGGGCGTACCACCAGCGGCTCGGTGAGTTTGCCGGCGGGCACCAGGCCGCCGGCCGGGCCTTTTTCCAGCCTGTGGTGGGTGACCACGGCACACTCCTTGGCAAAGCCCTCCACATGCTCGGCTTCCCGCTCCAGAAACTCCAGGGGAATGAACAGGGGAAAGTAGGCATTCTGGACCCCGGTGGCTTTAAAGCGCTCATCCATCTCCCGCTGAATATTCTCCCACAGGGCGTAGCCCCAGGGCTTGATCACCATGCAGCCGCGCACGGGCGAACGCTCGGCCATGTCCGAGGCCTTGACCACTTGCTGGTACCATTCAGGGTAGTCTTCTTCACGGGTGGGTGAAATCGCGGGTTTCAATTTTTTTGCCATATCGGTATCTTCCTCTCAGCTATTGCATCTCATCTGGTCATATCATCTGGTCATATCATTTGGTCATATCATTTGGCCTGCTCTGCTTCCCAAAGGTCCACCTCCTGCAACAAGGCTTCCACCAGCTTCTCGGCAGGCACCTTGCGCACCACCTTGCCCTTGCGAAAGATGATCCCTCTGCCCGGACCGCCAGCAACGCCCACGTCGGCCTCGCGGGCCTCGCCCGGACCGTTGACCACACAGCCCATGATGGCGATTTTCACCGGCAGCGGGCGGGTGAGCAGAGCCTTTTCAACCTGTTCCACGACACCGAAAAGGTCGTAGCCGCAGCGTCCACAGGTGGGGCAAGAGATGATGTCGGGTCCGTGCCGGCGAATGCCCAGCGCCTTGAGAATCTCATATCCCACGCGCACCTCTTCCACCGGATCACGGGTCAGGGAGACGCGCAGGGTGTCGCCAATGCCTTCGGCCAGCAGCATGCCGATGCCCAAGGCCGACTTGACTGTGCCGGCATAGAGCGAACCGGCTTCGGTGACTCCCAGGTGCAGGGGGTAATCGGTCCTTGCCGCCAGCAGGCGATAGGCCTCCACGGTGCGGGCCACATCCGAGGCCTTGATGGAGATCTTCATGCGCCGGAATCGATGCTCTTCCAGCAGGGCCACGTGACGCAAGGCGCTGGCGACCATGGCCTGGGCGGTGGCGCCATTGAAGGTTTTTAGCAGATCTTTTTCAAGCGAACCGGCGTTGACACCGATGCGTATGGGCAGCCCCTTTGCGGCGGCCGCCGCGACCACCTCTCTTACCTTGTCTGGACCGCCAATGTTGCCGGGATTGATGCGCAGCCCGTCGGCGCCGCCGAGAGCTGCGGTAATGGCCAGGCGATGATCGAAATGGACATCGGCAATCAGTGGAATTCCAATTTGAGGCTTGATCTCCCCGATGGCCCGCGCGGCTTGATCATCGGGCACGGCCACGCGGACAATTTCACACCCGGCGGCCTCCAGCCTATGAATCTGTGCCACGGTGGCGGCCACATCCTGGGTGGGGGTATTGGTCATCGATTGAACGCTGATGGGAGCGCCCCCGCCGATGGGCACCTTCCCTAACTTGATGCGGCGGCTCTTATGCCGTTCGATTTCCCAGGGCATAACAAATGTCTATGC
>CAZGPF010000077.1:0-6655 GCA_964527275.1 uncultured Desulfosarcinaceae bacterium | reverse complement strand
CGCTATATGGAAAGGCCTGAAGGGCCGAAGATGAAGTGCTCTGAGTAGTTACCTAATTGTTTAGAAATACTTGACAATATTATATGCTGCCATTAGGGTCTCGGAACGCAATAATTGCGCCGCAGGGTTCAAAAAGAGAAGCAAACTGGTGAAAATATTGCGTTCGGAGGCCCTTGGCAAGGGTCATTGTTCAACATGGGCCCATAGCTCAATTGGTAGAGCCACCGGCTCATAACCGGTAGGTCCCTGGTTCGATCCCAGGTGGGCCCATTGCCAACGCCGGAGGACTCCAGAGCGTGTGGACTTCGACCGGGTATAAAGTTCAATGACTTTGGGTGTCATGGCGGCCGAAGATCTTCAATTTGGAGGCGCCTTGGAAGTCAAAGGTCATAAAAATGTCCGTGTTGTAGATATTATCGAGGTGATGGAAGGTGTAGCGCCGTCACGGCTTGCCGAAGAGTGGGACAATTGCGGGTTACAAGTCGGCCATCTCCACTGGGCGGTGGATAAAATATGGATTGCGTTAGATCCGCTGCCCTCAGTCATCCAGGCCGCAGTCCAAAATCGGGTCGATCTGGTAATCAGCCACCATCCATTAATATTCAAGCCCTTGAAGTCTATCGATTTGGAGACTGTCGTAGGCCAGACAATTGAAACCGCGCTAAAAAACAAGACCGCCATTTATGCGGCTCACACCAATCTGGACAGTGCCCAGGGAGGGATCAATGACTTGCTGGCTCGAAAAATAGGCCTGACCGATCTGACCTCATTGATGCCGCCGCCTGCGTACAATGGCGAAAATACGGCCGGCGGCAGTGATGACCATACCATAGGGCTCGGGCGCATCGGCAGGCTCGATAAGCCGCTCAGACTGGAGAAGCTGGCACTGCAGATAAAAGCCGGCCTCAATCTGAAGGGCGTCAAGGTGGCCGGCAAGCTCAAAGAGAAGGTCTCTAGCGTGGCGGTATGCTCTGGCAGCGGAGGGGGCTTGCTGAATGCCTTTTTGAGTTCCGGTGCCGAAGTATTCGTAACCGGAGATTTAAAATATCACGATGCAATAATGGTGGAAAATGCCGGTCGCGCATTGATAGATGTCGGCCATTTTGCTTCCGAACACTTGATTGTCGATCCACTGGCGCAACGCCTGGCTTCGGTGATGCAATCACGTGGCTGGCCCATCAAGATCGAAGCCTGCCCCTTGGAGCGTGATCCGTTCGAGCAAATCTAGCAGCAGTATTAGGAGAATCAGGTGAGCGGCTTCAAAGAGCAGTTGGTGGCCATGGTGGTATTGCAGTGGACCGAGAAGGAGATCAGCGGCATCGAGAAGGATTTGGCCGGCATCGACAAGCATCTCGAAGCATTGAACACCGAAGCGGCCGATTTCGAGCACAATATAACCGCTGCAATACACAAGCTCGGCGATCTGCAAAAGCAGTATCGGTACGACGAAAGTGAAGTTTTACTGATCGATAGCCAGATCGAAAAGAGCCATGAGAAGCTGCGGGCAGTCAAAACCAATAAGGAGTACCAATCTACGCTAAAAGAGATAGATGATCTAAAGGAGAAGAGATCCGCTATCGAAGATCAAATGCTCGAAAACCTCGAACAGATCGAAAATGCCGATGCCTTTGTGGCCGAACAGAAGGCCGATCTGGAAGAGGTCAAAATTGAAGTCGCCATCAAGCAAGAAGATATTCGTAAAAAAGGAGCGGCGCAGCAGCAGGCCCTGGAGCGATGGCGATTGGAGCGTGACCGCATCTTGCTCAAGATCGATACCAAGATGCGCCAGTTATATGAAAAAGTAAAAAAGCAGAACAGCGGCCTGGCCATGGCCGCCATCCGGGAGGGGATCTGCCAAGTTTGCCGCCTGAACATTCCGCCGCAGCAATTTAATGAGTTGAAAAGCATGCACAGCATGCGCATGTGTCCCCATTGTCAAAGAATAATGTACCCCAAAACGGTCGAGGATGAGATCGAATTCAGGTTTTAAGAAATCATTTTTTGCGGTCGGAGCAGGCCAGGCGATCGCCGGACTGCATAAGTCCGGAGGAAAGTCCGAACACCACAGGGCAGGGTGCTCTATAACGTAGAGTCGCGGCGACGCGAAGGCAAGTGCAACAGAAAGCAGACCGCCCCGCCCTCGGCGGGGTAAGGGTGAAACGGTGCGGTAAGAGCGCACCAGTCCTTCGGGTAACCGGAGGAGCTGGGTAAACCCCACCCGGTGCAAGACCAAATAGGGAGATGCTTGAGCGCGGCCCGCGCGAGTCTCCGGGTAGGTCGCTTGAGGTGCCGGGCAACCGGCATCCTAGATGAATGATCGTCGGCTTGGCGGTGGGTAACCCCGGCAAGAGACAGAATTCGGCTTACGGCCTGCTCCGGCCGCATGCAAACGTTCCAATTTCGATCTGGATAGTGATGGAATGCAAAACAGGGGTTGTTTTGAAGACCATGTGCAAGGCGTGTCTGGGGGAGGGGGGCCATAACAAAATTTTTACCCCCGGACTTTGAACCATGCAATCAAACCGACGCGCTAAAAACGCATCTGATATCTCGTTGACCCAAAGTGCCAGCCTCTTTTCCAGAGACTATCTGAAGTGCTGCTCCTACCTGGCATGCAAGCCCCTGCCCGTGCATGCATTCACGAAGAAACTCTATGCCAGGCTGGCCAGCACCTCCGAGGTGTTGGAGGATTTCCTCGATTTTCATGGTGCCAAGAATAACGCCGACTGGTATCTTTACCGTGAGTTGTCGGCGGCCATCAGGCATTTGAGCCTGGGCGGTTACTCCCAGAAACACATCTCCAACAGGTTGACCTTATATGAACTGCCCGATACAGAGGAATTTCGCCAGGCCGGCAATGCTGCTGCTGTTTTTCTCAACGAGGCCCTGAGCAAGCTGGCCCCGGTGATCCTGGATGAGGCTCGGCGTCTAAAAATAGCCATACCAGATGAAGCCTTCGGCCCTGAAGATTTCCCCGGCATCACCACATCCGAGATGCTGGCTTACAATATTGATGACAAGGCCACGGAAGTTGAAAAGGAGCATGTCGTCAAAATAGCCAGCGACTTTCTGAGAATCGCCGCGCGGTTCGACCACCTTGGATTTTATGAACCTTACGACATCGATGAGATCGTTCAAATAGTTCCCTCCAAGGTCAATGAGGTGGAGATACGGCGATTTGAAATGGTAGTCCATAACTTGCAATCGTCTTTTGACACCTATGTTATTCATAGTGGTTTTCGTTATGGCGACAGCAACTTAAAAGAGTTGCGCAGCTATTTCTCGGTGGTGTTCCATCTGTTGCAGTTGGTAGGACGCCTGCTGCATTTCTATGAGCGCCATCTGTATGAAGCCGGATATAAGAGAACCTACAAGAGAGTCCAGGACCGCTTGGCCGCCGTGGTGAATTCCGAGGGGCTGTTGCGTTGCAATATCAATTACGGGTTATTTTATGCATGCCACTACTTCGGTGCCGGCAGGAAGGTGGCGCGCGCTATTTTGAATAAATATGTCGAGCGCGGCGGCATCCGGGTGGGGATTCCCGTGCAACTGGGTTTTCACAGCCGTCCCAGCCTGCTTGTCGCTAAAGTCGTACAGCATTACGGCGGACCGGTAGAGTTGGTGGTTGGCGCCGATCGGTTCGATGCCGGCAGTGTTCTCGACATTCAGTGGGCCGGCGGTAAGATTCAGAAAGAGAATATAGCCGAAGTGCAGTTCGAGGGTGATACACGCGCCTTGAAGGATATCGAAGTGCTTGCAAAGGCTAATTACGGCGAAGACAGCATGGGCAAAGGAGTGCCACTGCCCAGGGAGCTGAAGTACTTGCGATGATCTACCATCTAAAAGGCGCTGTGTTTATGAATATCAGGCCCGGCGGGAAATACAGATGAATGTTGCCATCATCGTTGCCGCCGGAAAGGGGCTTCGAATGGGCGCATCTTCACGCAAGCAGTACCTGCACCTGGAAAATCAGCCCATCCTGACACACACCTTAAAGGCGTTCGACGTCAGCCGCGTGGTGGATCGTCTCATTTTGGTGGTGCCGGAAGGGGAAGCAGTTTACTGCCGCCGGGAAATCGTCAGCCCCGCCCGTTTAAGCAAAACCGTTGCCCTGGTCAGTGGCGGCAGGCGGCGACAAGATTCAGTATTAAACGCCTTGAGAAGCGTTGAGGATCGCGATGCCGTTGTGTTGATACATGACGCCGTCCGGCCATTGCTTTCCGGGGCGCTGATAGAGGCATGTATCGCTGGCGCGAAGCAATGGGGTGCCTGCCTTCCCGCCATTGCGGTTGGTGATACGTTAAAAGAGGCGGACGGGTCTGGACGGATCGTGCGGACGGTGGAGCGTCGAGGGCTGTATGCGGCCCAGACCCCGCAAGCATTCAAGCTGCCGCTGATCCTGGCCGCTCATGAGGCCGGTCAAAAAAATGGCTGGCAAGTCACCGATGATGCCTCCTTAGTAGAAGCATTTGGCAGACAAGTGCATATCATCGCGGGCGAGCGCGAAAATATCAAAATCACCACTCCAGAAGATCTCGATTTAGCGTGCGCCTATTTGCGCGCCAGAAGGCATCGGGGTTGAACGAAGCTACATTTCTCGATATTCAATAAAATAACAATCGTTCCACTGAGAAAATTGGTAAAAAGCATGTCAAGATGCAAGGGGGATCACTATGGATAAAGGACACATTCAACAGCAGAACTCTTCCGCTAAGTCTCAACAGCTATTTTTAAGACAGTTAAAGCAAACTTTCAGCCAAATGCCCAACCAGATATCCCTCTATCTTTTCGTCGAACGCGGCCGGGATGACGCCATTGTACAGGCCTGCCGCCAGATCCTGGGAGCATTCAGAGATCTGACGCCAAAAATCACTGTCCAGGGGTACTATTTGGACCACCAATTGGCGGTCAAGGGGGGGGTCAACAGCTCTCCCACCGTATTGATCGACCCTGAGCATTACAATATCCGCTGGCTAGGTGCGCCCATGGGTGAAGAGGGGAGATCGTTTCTTGAAGCCATGATTCTCATCGGCACGGGCAAGAGCGGTCTTAGCGAGCAATCGTGCGCCGTCTTGAAACGTCTCGAAGACGCGCGTCAAATCAAGGTGTTTGTCAGCCCTACTTGTCCCTATTGCCCCCAGCAAGTCGTCAACGGTCTGAGAGCCGCTATTGAGGCGCCCGACCTGGTCTCATTGGAAGTCATCGATATTCAAAGCCGCCCCGACCTGGCGGAGAAGTATGGAGCCCATAGTGTACCCCAGGCGTTTGCCAACGAGGTGCTCATCGGTCCAGGCGCTCAGCAGGAGGAGGTGTTCATCTCCTCTCTGCTCAAGTTGGAGCCCCAGACCGTCTTTATTCCCGATAGTACGCAGGATCTAGTGGAGGTCGATCTGCTGGTTGTAGGAGGTGGTCCGGCCGGGCTTACGGCGGGTATCTACGCCGAACGCAGCGGGCTGAAAACCGCTCTCATCGAGCGCGATGTCCTGGGCGGTCAAGTGGCCCTGACGCCGGTGGTCGAAAATTACCCCGGGTTTACCCAGGTGGGTGGCAAAAACCTGGTGGACATAATGGTCTCTCATGCTTTGCAATACATTCAGATCTTTCAGGGTGAGCAGGTCCTGGAGGTCAACCAGGGGCAGATGTTCGAGATTAAGACCACGCGCCGGAAATTTGCGGCCAAAGCCGTATTGCTGGCTACTGGGGCCAGCCATCGCAATCTGGGCGCCGCCGGCGAGCGTGAATTCTCAGGCCGGGGGGCAAGTTATTGCGCCACCTGTGACGGCCCGCTATTTAAAGGTCAAAAGGTGATCATGGTGGGAGGCGGTAATTCAGCAGTCACCGAGGCGCTGCACCTGCACAACATGGGAGTTTCCGTGGTTTTGGTGCACCGCCGCAACAAACTACGCGCCCAGGATGTGCTGGCCAATCAACTAGCGACCAATCGCATTGCCGTGATTTGGGATACCCAGGTCAAACAGATTCACGGTAGCCAACAAGTAGAGAAGGTCACCCTTTACAATCACAAGACCGATCAAATTACAGAGATGGAGGTGGATGGCGTTTTCATCTCCATCGGCTATCGACCAACCGTTGAACTGGCCGAGCGCATTGGTGTGGATCTGAACGCGCGGGGCTATATTCGTCACGACGGCTCCCATCGCACCAATGTACCCGGAATCTATTCGGCGGGCGATGTCGAGGGCGGCTATAAGCAGATCGTCACCGCCACTGGCCAGGGTGCTGCCGCAGCCATGACAATTTTCGAAGATATGATCAATCCATATTGGAAAAAAGAGGCCACCGAGCGTCAGCTCAAGGGTGTATCCTGAGGCGATCATCTTCAAGATTAATCAACTCGTAAAAAGTTCGATAGATGATTTTTGACCACATTATGATGTGTCTAAAGTCAAATAATTATCCATATATTGTGGTCATAATCTAAAATTTCGACTTTTTACGAGCCCATCATATTTGGATGACCAAGGTTCAGCAGAAGATATCCGGCTGTTTCCGATCAACTTAAGGGGGCAAAAATATTCTGTCGAATCGGTAGCTATTTGTCGACCTGTCGCAAACAAGGCATTACAGCAAGTCGTGCATTGGAACTGTTGTTCAACGGTGGGTTGCCGGAATTTAAAAACAAGAGTAGTACTTT
>CAZGPF010000076.1:0-6678 GCA_964527275.1 uncultured Desulfosarcinaceae bacterium | reverse complement strand
CCACACAACAAGAGGAGGTAACAAAATGGATGAGAAACATAAGCAATTCGGCTCCATAAGCTGGACTGAACTAATTACCAGTGACGTTCCCGGTGCCAAAAAATTCTACGGCCAACTGTTTGGCTGGACATTTGAAGATATGGCCATGGCAGAAGATAAGACCTACTCGGTCTTTAAGGCCAACGATCAAGAAGCGGGCGGATTCATGAGCCTTCCTCCCGACGAGCATCCCATGCCGCCTGCCTGGGGGCTCTATATCACCGTGGACAACGTGGATGAAGTTGCTGAAAAGGCCGTCGGCATGGGAGCCAAAATCGCCCTGGAGCCCATGGATATCCCCGAAGTAGGGCGCTTTTGCGTGCTGCAAGATCCCCAGGGTGCCTATATATCCATTATCAGCTACACTAGTTAACCTGACCAGACAGCCAATGCACGGGACCGAGCCATTCATGCTCGCCAAGACGCTATCCGAATCCAGCAAATTGCCGCGCGGACGCAGCCGCGCCGCCAGGGAGCTGGAAGCCATTGAGGTACGCGGCGCCAGGGAGCATAACCTGCAATCTATCGATGTCACCCTGCCCAAGAAGAAGCTGGTGGTCATCACCGGGGTCTCTGGTTCGGGCAAATCGAGCCTGGCCTTCGACACCATCTTCGCCGAAGGCCAGCGGCGCTACGTGGAGTCGCTCTCCGCCTATGCCCGCCAGTTCATCGGCCAGATGGAGAAACCTAAATACGATACCATCCGCGGGCTTTCGCCCACCATCTCCATCGAACAGAAAGCGGCCAGCAAAAACCCCCGCTCCACCGTGGGCACCATCACCGAGGTGTATGACTATCTGCGCGTCTTGTTTGCGCGTATCGGTGAGCAGTACTGCATCACCTGCGGTAAGCGGGTGGGCCGCGGCAATGCCCAGGAGATGGTAGACCAGATCGCCGCCCTGGCACCCAAAAACAGAATCCTGCTGCTGGCACCCATCGTGGAGAACCGCAAAGGCGAGCATCGCGGCCAACTCAAAGCGCTGGTCAGACAGGGCTATGCACGCGTGCGCATCGACGGCGTGGTCCAGGCCATCGAGGATGTGCAGCACCTGGCCAGACACAAGAAGCATACCATCGAGGTGGTCGTGGACCGCCTGGTAGTCAAGGCAGGCAACTCCTTTCGCAAACGGCTCACCGATTCGGTGGAGACCACCCTGAAGTTGGGCCAGGGCCGCATGATCGTTCACATCGTGGAAGGCGAGGAGCTGCTGATGAACGAAGCCCGCACCTGCTGCGCCATCGCCTACCCCGAGCTTCAGCCCTCCATCTTCTCCTTCAACTCTCCCTTGGGCATGTGCCCTGTGTGTAACGGCATCGGCAACCAGTTGAGCATGGACATCGACAAACTGGTTCCTGACAAGAATCTATCCATTCGCCAGGGAGCCGTGCTCCCCTGGCGAAACTATTTCAACAAGCCTAAAGAGCAAAACAGCTCCTGGGGCGGCCGCCAAATGGTGGCCATGGAGAGCCAATGGGGCCTTGACTTCGATACCCCCTGGAGGCGGCTGCCCGAAAAGCAGCGACGCATTCTGCTACACGGTTCCGATGGACGCGAGATGTACGTCGACTGGGACTCTGACAAGATCCAGGGCACGGTGACCCTCGCCTGGGAGGGACTGATGAACACCATGATGCGCCGCTACCGCCAGACCCAGTCGGAGCATCAGAAGAAATACTACGCCGCTTTCATGTCTTCCCAGCCCTGTAGGCAATGCAGTGGTCAGCGACTCAAACCCGAAGTGCTGCACGTGCGCATCAACGGCCAGTCGATCATCGAAGTCACCGACATGACCATCGGAGAGGCCCACGACTTTCTTAAGGGGCTCGCCCTTTCCGGTAACCGTAAGTTGATCGCCGCTGAGCTGGTCAAGGAGATTATCGGCCGCCTCGGTTTTTTGAACAACGTGGGCCTCGACTACCTGACCCTATCCCGCAAGGGTCCCACCCTCTCGGGCGGCGAGTCCCAGCGCATCCGCCTGGCATCACAAGTGGGCTCCGAACTGACGGGCGTACTCTACATCCTCGACGAGCCCTCCATCGGCCTGCACCAGCGCGACAACATCCGACTACTGAAAACCCTTTGCCATCTACGCGATATCGGCAACTCCCTGATCGTCATCGAACACGACCGCGAGACCATGGAAGCGGCCGACTGGATCGTGGACATGGGACCGGGAGCCGGTCTGCTGGGCGGCCAGGTCGTTAGCCAGGGCACCTTTCGGCAGATCCGCCACGACAAACACTCCCCCACGGGCCGCTACCTGAGCGGCAGGGAGACCATCGAAACCCCCACCAGGCGCCGCACCCCGAGGCAGGCCGGGAACCACTGGGTCGAGGTCCAGAAGGCGGCCGCAAACAATTTAGCCAGTATCAATGTGCGTATCCCCCTGGGACTCCTGGTGGCAATTACCGGCGTTTCCGGTGCCGGTAAATCTACCCTGATCAACCAGATACTCTATCCGGCCCTGGCGCATCGCCTGCACAACAGCAACCTGGAGGTGGGCCGCCACGACGGCATACGGGGTCTCTCCCGCCTGGACAAGGTGATCAACATCGACCAGAAGGCCATCGGCCGCACCCCGCGCAGCAACCCGGCCACCTACACCAAGGTATTCGATCATATCCGCGACCTGTTTGCCATGCTTCCTGAATCCAATCTGCGCGGCTACCGCAAGGGACGCTTCTCCTTCAACGTCAAAGGCGGACGCTGCGAAGCCTGCCGAGGCGACGGATGCATCCGGGTGGAGATGCATTTCCTGGCCGATGTCTTCGTGCCCTGCGAGGCCTGCCAGGGCAAACGCTTCAACGACGCCACCCTGGAAGTGACTTTCAAGGGCCACTCCATCGCCGAGGTTCTCGCCCTGTCGGTGCGCCAGGCTCGCCAACTGTTCGCCAACCAGCGCAAAATCCGCACCATCCTCGACACCCTCATGGATGTGGGCCTGGGCTACATCAATCTGGGCCAGTCGGCCACCACCCTCTCGGGCGGCGAGGCCCAACGAATCAAACTGGCCCGCGAGCTGGCCAAGACCGGCACCGGCCGCACCCTATACATCCTGGACGAACCCACCACCGGCCTTCACTTTGCCGATATCCGGATGCTGCTGACAGTGCTCCAGCGCTTGAAAAAGGCAGGCAACACCGTCATCGTCATCGAGCACAATCTGGACGTGATCAAGACCGCCGACTGGATCATCGACCTGGGCCCCGAAGGCGGCCACGGCGGGGGCCGAATCGTGGCCCAGGGCGCCCCGGAAAAGGTGGCCCGGATCGCAGAGAGCTACACCGGTCGGTACCTCAAAGAGATCCTGCCTCAGAGCCCAGAACCTTGAGCTTGTCGATGCCCCAGAGCACGGATTCATGGTGTATGGTTCGCACCACTAAACCTTGAATGCGCACAGGAGAACCCTTGGACCTTAGCCCCCAGCAGCGAGAAGCCGTCGAATACATGGGAAGTCCCGCCCTGGTAGTGGCCGGTGCCGGCGCCGGCAAAACGCGCACCCTGACCGCCAAGATTGTCTATCTTATTCAAAAGGGCTTCGCTCCGGAGCAGATCCTGGCCATCACTTTTACCAACAAGGCCGCCGATGAGATGAAAAACCGGCTGCTCGATTTGACCGGCATGCACCTGGGACGCTTTCCCTGGGTGCGCACCTATCACAGCGCCTGTTTGCGTATCCTGAAAAAACACCACACCCTGATGGGCTTCGTCTCCACGCCCCAGATCTATCAACCCTATCAGTGCGAAAAAATAATCAAGGAGATCCTGCTGAGACGCGATTTTGACAAAAAACATACCCGCTCGGCGCTCTACCAGATCTCCCTGGCCAAAAACTCAGCCGACCCGCAGGGGTATTACCAATCCCACCCCACCCTGGCTTACACCATACCCTTAGCCGAAATCCATGCCGATTATCAGGCAATTCTCATGCAGCGCTCGGCCGTCGACTTTGACAACATCCTGCTGTTGACCCGCGACCTGCTGCGCGACAACCCAATGATCCGCGACCATTACCGCGACTATTTCAAATTCCTGTTAGTGGACGAATACCAGGACACCAATAACCTGCAAGAGGAGCTCACCGGCCTGCTGAACCCCGACGGAAACCTCTTTTGCGTGGGTGACGACTGGCAGGCGATCTATTCGTTCCGAGGCTCGAACATCGACCATTTCCTGGCCTTCGAGAAGAACTATCCAGGGGCCAAACTCTTCCGCCTGGAACAAAATTTTCGTTCTGCCGATGAGATCGTACAGATCGCCAATCAGGTGATCCAGTACAATCAAAACCGGGTGGACAAAACCTGCTTTTCGGAAAAACATGGCGGTGTGGTGGAGTTGCACAGCTTCTATGATGAGATCCAGGAAGCCCAGTGGGTGGCATCCAAGATCGAGATGATCCGCCAGGCGGGCATCCCCTATGGCCAATTGGCGGTGCTCTACCGCACCAGGTTCTGCTCGCTCTCCTTCGAGCAGACCTTTCGGGCCTGCAACATCCCCTACCAGATGATGGGCGGCAAAGGATTCTTCGACCGCAAGGAGATCCTGGATCTGGTGAGCTATCTGAACGTGGCCCAGTTCGAAAAGGACGACGTCTCCTTCGAACGCATGGTCAACACCCCCAGACGTGGCATCGGACCCGTCACCCTGAACAAGATCGCCGCCCTGCAACAAGACGACATGGGCCTGCTGGAGGCCACGCGCCAGGCTGTAAGCGACAAAGTCCTCTCTCCCAGGCTCTGCGACTCCCTAAAGGAGCTGCTGGCACTCATCGACCACATCAAGACTCTCGGCCCGAGCCTGGCCATCCTGGAGGTGATCCGACAGGTCGGATACATCGACTACCTGAAAAACTACGCCAGAGACAATCAGAGTGACATCACCTTCCGCCAGGAGAACATCGACCAACTGATCTACTCGGCCTCCAAGAAAGAGAGCCTGCTCGATTTTCTCGAGGAGGTCTCCCTGATCAAAGAAGATAAAGAAGATGAGAACGCTGACGACCATTCCGGCGTAAAACTCTCCACCATCCATGCTTCCAAGGGCTTAGAGTACCACAGCGTGTTCGTCATCGGCTGCGAAGAGCAGTTGTTTCCCCACTGGAAATCGATGGAGACCGCCGAGGAACTCGAAGAAGAGCGACGCCTGATGTATGTCTCCATGACCCGTGCCGAACGGGCGCTCTACCTCTCGACCGCCCATTACCGCCGGGGGCAGTTTAATCCGGCTAGCCGTTTTTTATCTGAAATTGAGGAATTTTTACCGCAATAGGCTGGCTTGCTATTTTTTCCCGTAAAATCGCAGGGCTCAATGCTGGCTTGTCTTATAACGGCCCGCAACGTGCCTGCAGCCATCTTAGCGGGGTGGTTGGAAATAGTGGTTCAGCGGTTGGTTCTGGAGTTGGGATAACATACAATTTGGCAACAACGTCCCCGATTTTCCCACTCGTTATCGCGAGAGGTTACATGATAATAAGTACCCGGGTAGGTTATCCGCAATGGCAGGGCAACTCCATCCCCTCCATAGGCTTAACGATTCGGTGCTTTGCATTCGTATCCTCAACCCATGTCAAGAATGAAGACCCGGCCCCTTTGTTTTCTATTGCTCCTCCAACACTCCATATTGAGGAGGAGCGTTACCTTTCTTATTAATCAATTTTGGAAACCCGCTCTCTTCCGGCTTTAATTCTCGAATTTTTTCTACAGTAACTTTATGAATCAATTCACTTCCATAATCGAACAGGTACCAAAATGAAAAACCCATCGACAAATTTAAATCACGTAATTCATATTTAGCAGCAGACTTAGATTGTTTCCCAAAACCTGAAACAATATGTTCTCCAAAAGGATTTGCTGAATACTCATTGTCCCTGTCAAACAGTTTTTCACCAAGATAGAAGGAGAACATATGATCATTATCCCAATTGAATAAATGTTGTATATGGTTATGAAGATCGAATAAAGTCTGTTTGTCTTCAATTTCAATGATTCTTGAAATCTCTTCTTCAATTTCATCTAATCCCATTCGAATTAGATCTATTTTTATTTGATAGATTTCCGTTGGCCTGGAGAGGATTGCAACCGCTTCAGCATACGTTTTTGCAATAGATGTTGCTCTTTTTATTTCTGCATTTTTGTCTGGATCAAGATAACAACACTTCTTGTATTTTTTGTCGCTTCCACAGGGGCATTTCTCATTACGTTTGATCTTGAACATCTTTCCAGATTCTTTCTATTTTTTTTAGTTGGTATTACGCTTGCAGCACGGGCAAAGTTGGAGCACAGCGGAAATTTTGTCCCAGTGACTGCGCTTGTTAAGCTTTTACGCTGGCTTAACCTATTCTTTAGCTGATGCAGGATGAGCCATTTTCATGTAAATACCACCCTTCTTTAACTCTTCAATCATTTGATTGAGACGTTTCTGTTTTGTTTCTTCTCTTTTCGCTCGATTTATCCAGCCAATATAATCGTTCTGCTGATACGCGGGACGCTTTTCAAAATCCTCAACCAAATCGTTTATTTCCAATGCTTTCTCTACAAAGGTTGGCATTGGATTTAGGTCCCTTTTGAGGCGCAAAAATTTACTCATTGTGTAACTACTCAGCGTAATGGCAAAAAGCACAAAAAAGCACGAACTGCAAC
>CAZGPF010000075.1:6122-6698 GCA_964527275.1 uncultured Desulfosarcinaceae bacterium | reverse complement strand
ATCGTTATAGTTCGTGCTTTTTTGTGCTTTTTGCCATTACGCTGAGTAGTTACTTATGGGTTTAGATGATCAGAAAATCGGCTCCACCGTTCTCTTGCGGGCCGCATACATATCCCTGGTCCGGCGGACCTGTTCGACAAAGCGCGCCACCTTTTGCAGGTCTTTATGCCCCGGCCGGGCCTCAAGGCCCGAGCTTGCATCGACGGCATCGGGCAGGCAGGCGCCGATGGCCGCAGCGACATTATCCGCATCCAGGCCTCCGGCCAGGGCCATGGGGTGGTTGCGGGCAAAACCTTGGGTCAGGGACCAGTCCCAGGTCATGGCATTGCCGCCGGGCAGCTAGCCCTGGCCGCATTCGACAAGGTATCCGTCGACCGCGTAGCGCCTGGCGTCGGCCAATCCCGGCGGCCGGCTGGTGAAGAGGGCCTTTACAATCCGAATGCCGGTCGCCGCTTGCAGTTCGGCGGCAAATTGGGGTGGTTCAGCACCGTGCAGTTGAACCGTTTTTAAACCGCACTGCCCGATGATACGGATCAGGCGCTCCAGGGTGGGATGCACCACCACGCCCACGGCGGG
>CAZGPF010000075.1:0-6112 GCA_964527275.1 uncultured Desulfosarcinaceae bacterium | reverse complement strand
GGCACATGGCTGGGCAGGGCCGCAGCAATGGCCAGTGCCTGTTTCAGGTTCACATTGCGTGGGCTTTTGGGATAGAACACCAGGCCGATGGCATCGACGCCCAGGTCGGTCACGGCCCGGGCCTCATCTGGCTGTGTCAGACCGCAGACTTTAATTTGGGGATGGCGGTAGGCGGTCATTTCCCTTCCCGTCAATTTTCGGGCGTACCGTGGATCAAATGCTTCAACATGGCCGCACGATCCCGGGAACGCACAATGCTCTCACCGATGAGGAAGGTAAAAATGCCTTTTGCAAGATTACGTTCGATATCTTCCCGGCCGCCTATACCGCTGGCGGCTACCGGCACCTGCTCGGGTTGGAGCAGGTTGGCCAGGCTCATGGCCGTGTCGATCTCGGTGTCAAAGGTGGCCAGGTCGCGGTTGTTGATTGCGATCAGCTTGGCGCCGGCTTGGTGGGCTGCGGCATAATCTTCTCGATTGTGAATCTCCACTAAGGCCGCCATGCCCAGCTCGTGGGTCAGGCCGAGCAGATCGCGAAGCTGGCCAGGCTCCAGGATACGGGCGATGAGAAGCAGCGCATCGGACCCGGCGACCCTGGATTCATAAACCTGGTAGGCGGAGATGATAAATTCCTTGCGCAGGACCGGCAGTGCCACGGCCCGGCGCGCCTTTCGCAAATCGGCCAGGCTGCCTTTAAAATAGGCGCTGTCGGTCAACACCGAAATGGCGGCCGCGCCGCCGGCCTCATAGGCAGCCGCGCAGGTCCCGGCCCGCAAGTCGACACAGATCTCGCCCCTGGAGGGCGAAGCGCGTTTAATTTCGGCGATGATGTTCACTCCCCCTGGTCCGTCGGGGGTCATCAAGCGGCCATAGAAATCGCGCGCTTTCCAGGGGGTCGTGGCGATGTGAGCTTGCAGCTGTTCTAAGGGTACGCGCTGCATGGATTGAGCCACTTCGGCTCTCTTATGCGCTAAAATGCGATCCAGGATTGTCATCTTTTCTTGTGTGGCCGCCTGGCTGGCAAACCGAATCATCCACTCTCCTGGGTATAGTCGATCAAGGCATCCAGTTTTTGCATGGCGCGGCCCTCATCGATGGCCGCCGCCGCCATCTCAATGCCGGCCTTCAGGTCAGGCACCATCCCGGCGGTCATAAGTGCGGCTGCGGCGTTGATCAGTACGACATCCCGCCGGGCACCGGATTGGCCCTTGAGGATATCACGGGTAATGGCGCCATTTTCGGCTGGATCACCTCCGGCCAACTCCTCTGGGGCGGCCAGACGCCCAAAGTATAATTCGGGATCGAGATCATAGGTGCGCACCAATCCCTCCTTGAGCTCACTGACCCGGGTGGGGGCGCAGACGCTGATCTCATCCAGTCCGTCATGTCCGTGGACCACCATCGCCGCCTGGCCGCCCAGCAGCTTGAGGGCCGCGGCGAACATCTCGGTCAGTTGGGGTGCGAAGACTCCCAGTAACTGGCAGCCGGCCGATGCCGGATTGGTCAGGGGGCCCAGCATGTTGAAGATTGAACGCACTGCCAGTTCCTGGCGCGGCTTGATGGCGTACCTCATGGCGCTATGATAGAGAGGCGCAAACATAAAGCCGATGCCCACCTCCTGGATAGCCTCTTCGACAATCTCCGGGGGAGTATCGAGTTTGACGCCCAGGGACTCGAGCACATCGGCGCTACCGCATTTGCTCGAGACGCTGCGGTTTCCGTGCTTGGCCACGGTGACGCCGGCACCGGCCACCACAAAGGCGGTAGTGGTGGAGATATTGAAAGTATGGGTACCATCCCCGCCGGTACCGCAAGTGTCCACCACCGGTGAGCCCGTGGCCTGTATGCGGCGAGCATTTTTGCGCATGGCACGGGCAGCGCCGGCCAGCTCCTCGAAGGTCTCGCCCTTGGTGGCCAGGGCCGCCATCATGGCGCCGATCTGGGCTTCAGTGGCCTTGCCGGTAAGCACGGTGTTCATCATATCGGCCATCTGGGATGCGGATAGATCCTGGCCCTGGATAATCTGGGATAGATAGTCGCGAAACATGGCGGTCTCCTTATTATTGGCCATAAAATTCTGGCTGCGTTATCGGTCGGAGGTAAGCTTTGCTATTATCTCCTCCCTCTAGGCTTGCCAAAACTATTTTTTCCGGTAACTACTCAGAGCACTTCATCTTCGGCCCTTCAGGCCTTTCCATATAGCGATGCTATTATGAAAAGACCTGAATGACCGAACCTAAAGCACTCTGAGCAGTTACAGTTCGAGATACAATCGTTATAGTTCGTGCTTTTTTGTGCTTTTTGCCATTACGCTGAGTAGTTACTTTTTCCGAACCAATTTCGTTGCTTAGATCAGATTCACAAAATTGCGCAGCAGCCGTTTACCCAGGGTGGTCATGATCGATTCGGGATGAAACTGAATGCCCTCGATGGGATGCTGCTTGTGGCGCAGACCCATGATCTCGCCGTCATCCGACTGCGCGGTGATAGTCAAGCAGTCGGGCAGGCTTTGGCGCTCCACTACCAGGGAGTGGTAGCGCATGGCCTGAAACGGCTTGCTGACCCCCTTGAAGATGCCCAGGCCGTCGCTCTTGACAGGCGAGGTCTTGCCGTGCATCAGCCTCTGGGCACCGATGATTCGGCCACCAAAGGCCCGAGCAATGGCTTGATGTCCCAGGCAGACCCCCAGGATGGGAAGCTTGTCCGCGAAGTACTCAATCGCTTCGAGAGTCACACCGGCATCCTCTGGGCGTCCCGGCCCCGGCGAAATCACCAGGGCGCCGGGACTCAATGCGGCCATAGCGTCCACGCCGATCAGGTCATTGCGCACCACGTGCACCGGCTGACCGATCTCTTCGATATATTGCACCAGGTTATAGGTGAACGAGTCGTAATTGTCGATCATCAGGATCATGATACACCATCCTTGTCAAGCGGGATCTGGGCCAGTTTTAGAGCCTTTTGAACCGACTTGGCCTTGTTCACGGTCTCTATGCGCTCGCGTTCGGGATCGGAATCGGCCACTATGCCGGCCCCGGCGCGAACCGTCAGCCGGCCGGCCTCCACGATGGCGGTGCGGATGGTGATGGCCAGGTCCAGGTTGCCGCTAAAAGAGATGTAACCCACGGCACCGCCATAGGGGCCTCGCGGGGCCTGCTCCATCTGGGCGATGATCTCCATGGCCCGCACCTTGGGCGCTCCGGAGAGAGTGCCGGCGGGAAAGGTGGCCCGCAGCAAATCCCAGGCGTCATGGCCCGGCTTGAGATCGCAAATGATGTTGGAGACCAGGTGCATCACATGGGAGTAGCGCTCCACGACCATCAAATCGGTGACCTGCACCGTGCCGGTGCGGGCCACGCGGCCCAGGTCGTTGCGCCCCAGGTCCACCAGCATCAGATGCTCAGCGCGTTCTTTTTCATCGCCCAGCATCTCGTCGGCCAGCTCACGGTCACGCTGCTCGGTGACGCCCCGGGGTCGGGTGCCGGCAATGGGCCGCAAGGTGGCCACGTTGTTCTCCAGACGCACCATGGTTTCGGGGGACGAGCCGGCCAGGGCGGTTTCACCCAGGTGCATGAAAAACAGATAGGGAGACGGGTTGATATAACGCTGTGCCCGGTAGAGGGCCAGAATATCTTCAGGCGCCGGACAACTGAAGGGCTGGGAGATGACAGCCTGGATTATGTCGCCATTGCGGATATACTCCTTTACCTTGACCACCTGTTGGCGATAGGCCTCTTCTTCGATGGACGACCGCAGCTCACTACCGCTGGTGGCCAAGGCACTCTGACCTGCATCCAGGGGCCTGTTGATCAGTGTGCGCAATTTCGCAAGCCGCCTGCGGGCGGCATGAAAAACAGCGCCCGCCCGCTCCGGCCTATCGATAAAGCCCACGCAGATGCACAACAAGGTGTTGCGGATGTTGTCGAAGATCAGCAACTCTTCGGGAAGCATAAACTGGGCCAGAGGCTTGTCCGCGGGCAGCGGGTTGGGGATGCGCTCGAAGAAAGAGACCATTTCATAAGTCAGATATCCCACCAGGCCGCCCCAGAAACGTGGCAGCTCGGCAAGTTCAGCCGCTCGGTAGCGGTCCAGGTAGGACTCCAGCACCGCCAGCGGATCGTTATCATGAGCAGTGGTTTCCGTGGTGCCGTTAGCGGTAATCTTGACCACATTGGCAAACACCTCCACCGAAGCGTGCGCGGCAATGCCCAGAAAACTGTAACGTCCCCATTTCTCGCCGCCCTCCACACTCTCCAGCAGAAAAATCGGGCCCCGCCGACGATAGAGTTTGGTCAACAACGACACCGGAGTCTCCATATCGGCCAGGATCTCCTCGCAGACCGGCACCACGTTGTGGTCCCGGGCCAACTCGACGAAACGCGCTTGGCTGGGAAATTCACGAATCAGCATTGATCGCTCCTTAAATGATCTGCATGATGATATGCGGAGTGCAACCACCAATGAGAAGCATACACAAAACGCAAAAAGGGTCGCGGCTGCATCCCCACGACCCTAAAGCAAAAGAACCGTGGCGAGTCGAGCACGCCGCCGGTCCTGGTTACATTACGCAAATGATTCAATCAGATGGCAAGGCTCGCCGGGCGCGCGCGCTCCGCCAGCACCACCATCCATTGTCTGTTATTTGAACTCTTTGCGACTGCATTGCATGATCCTCCAACAATGCGTTCATTTACGAACAGATCGGGGCGGCAGTCAAGTTTTTTTTGCCAAGGCCGGCAATTATAATTTTGCAATTGGCCCAAGCTGAGATAACATTGGATGGCCTGGCAGGAAAAAATGAGGGGCTTGACAAGCGGACATTATCTTTCATAGGTCGATGTGGTCACATGACCATTGTCAAATAGAGACTTTGAACGACGGGGCCCAATCAGCGTGTCGATAACAATTGAAATCCTTTGTGCTGCTAAAGCCAATGCCCTGCACGCGCGGGAAAACAACCCCCACAACAGGTGAAACCCATGCAATCTATTCTCGTTGAAGGACGGACCGGGCGCTCCCACATCATGATCGGCGAAAGCCTGGCCAACGTTGGCAACCATCTACCGCCCGGTCGAACCATCGTCATCACCGATAAAAACATAGCCCGATTGTACCGGGATCAATTTCCGCACGCTGACATTATCACCATCGGAACCGGCGAGAAAATCAAGACCCTTGCCACCGTCGAAAAGATTTACGGCAAACTCCTCTCCATGGAAGTAGACCGCACGGCTTTCATCGTGGGTATCGGCGGCGGTATCGTCGGCGATATCACCGGCTTCGCGGCCTCCACGTATTTGCGCGGGCTGGGATTCGGTTTCGTGGCCACCAGCCTGCTGGCCCAGGTGGATGCCACCGTGGGCGGCAAAAACGGCGTCAATTTCAAGGGCTACAAGAATATGGTGGGCCTCTTCAACCAGCCCCAATTCGTCATGGCCGACATCGAGCTGCTCAAGACCCTCCCGACCGACGAGGTGGCCTGCGGCCTGGCTGAAATCGTCAAACACGCCTGCATTGCCGACGCTGACTACTTCGCCTATATCGAAAGCCACAAAGATGCCATCTTGCGGCGGGAACAGGCCGTATTGCATAAACTGGTCCATGATTCAGTGGTCATAAAATCCAATGTGGTCAACCGGGACGAACGCGAGACTGGCGAGCGCCGCAAGCTCAATTTCGGTCACACCTTCGGCCATGCCCTGGAAAAGACCCTGGGTATCTCCCACGGCGCCGCCGTAAGTGTGGGCATGGTGCTGGCTACCGAGCTCTCCAGGCAGCGCGGCCTGCTCGGCAAACCGGAAGTTGAGCGCATTCAGAGGCTGCTCATGAGCCTCAACCTGCCCACCCATATAGACTTCAACCCCAAGGCCGTCATCGAGGCCTTGGGAAAAGACAAGAAAAGAGAAGATGAACGGATTAAATTCGTACTCTTAGACGATATCGGTAAAGCGGTGGTGAAAGAGATTGCCATCGACGAACTTGCGCAGTGGATTCAAGAAGAGAGTGCTGGCGGCCCTTAGGTTTCTGAATCTCATGCTCTATCAATTTATAACCATTATCTGTAACTACTCAGCGTAATGGCAAAAAGCACAAAAAAGCACGAACTATAACGA
>CAZGPF010000074.1:0-6723 GCA_964527275.1 uncultured Desulfosarcinaceae bacterium | reverse complement strand
TACAAACATCTTGTCCCTTTGTCAGTTGCGGTGTAAGCGTTCACAGGGCACCGCATCTGCTTCGTTGCCGGGCTTTTGAGGTACAAAAGTACATCTGCAGGCCCGGACGCCTTGCATATCCGGCACCTAAGCAAACGCTTACAGTGCTGTAGCTAATCACCTCTTATGCACTTCAACCCCCTGAACGGGTAGAAATATACTCCAGTCGTCCTTCGGTTATCGTGGCCTTGCGGCTCATGAAAGAGGCCAACTGCATATTGTGGGTGACGACTATCAGGGCCATTCCCATCTCCCGATTCAATTCCAGTAGCAGTTGATGAACCTGCTCGGCGTTTTTTGTGTCCAGGTTCCCGGTCGGTTCATCGGCAAACAAGAGGGCTGGCTTTAACACCAGGGCTCGCGCCAGGGCGACCCTCTGTTGTTCGCCGCCGGAGAGCTGCGTGGACTTCTGGTGCAGTCTGGCAGCCAGCCCCATGCGGGTGAGTACGGACGTACCATTTTGCCTGGCCGCAGCCGGCGTCAGACCTTGAATCAGACCCGGCAGCATGGTGTTTTCCAGGGCGCTGAATTCAGGCAGCAGGTGGTGAA
This sequence comes from uncultured Desulfosarcinaceae bacterium, assembly GCA_964527275.1. Taxonomy (GTDB): domain Bacteria; phylum Desulfobacterota; class Desulfobacteria; order Desulfobacterales; family Desulfosarcinaceae; genus JARRKU01. The sequence goes on along the minus strand of CAZGPF010000074.1, from coordinate 6,135 downwards.
ACTGGAAGATGAACCCCATGGACCGGTTGCGAAAGCGGGCCAAGCTCTGATCATCGTAGCGCAAAACGTCTTGCCCCTGGAAAAAAAGCCGGCCTTTGTCTGGACGGTCCAAGGTGCCCAGGATATGCAGCAGGGTGGACTTTCCGATGCCTGAAGCGCCCACCACGGCCAATGTCTCCGCGCGTTGAAGATCCATATTCAAGCCTGCAAGAACCTTGATGGCGGATTTACTGTTGCGGTAGACTTTAGCGATATTCTCGGCCCGCAGTAGAGCATGGGAAGCAGTCACGGCTTGTCTGCCGCGCATGTCGGCGGAGTTTCTATTTTCAGCCATGGCGCAGGGCCTCAACGGTTTCAAGCTGAGCCGCCAGGTGGGCGGGGTAGATGGTGGCCAGAAAACAGATGGCCAGCGTCGCCACGGCGACCAGGACAACGTCCAGGGAGCGCAGGTTTACAGGCAGCGCTGTGATGAAGTAGACATCGCCTGGCAGGTTGATGAGCTGATATTTTTTTTGCAGGTGGCAAAGGGTCGTGCCGATGAAAACGCCGGCCAGAGTACCAATCGACCCGATCAGCATCCCCTGGACCACAAAGACTTTTTTTATGGATCGGCGGGTGGCCCCCAAGGTTCTCAGGATGGCAATATCCTTTGTTTTCTCCATCACCAGCATCACCAGGGAACTGGTGATACTGAAGGTGGCAACCAGAATAATCAGCATCAGGGTGATAAACATGGCTGCTTTTTCGAGTTTCAACGCGGAAAATAGATTCTTGTTAAGTTGCATCCAGTCCTTAAAATCGTGTTGCGGCCCTAAGGCTGAAATCAGATCATCGCCGATGGAGCTGGCTTGGAAAATGTCGTTGACCCTTACTTCGACGGCGGTTACCGTCGAGCCCATGTATGCCAACCCCTGTGCGGCTGTCAGGTTGACGAAGGCCAAACTGCCATCATACTGATACATCCCGGTCTCGAAATAGTCCACAACCCTGAACTTCTTCATCAACGGCACGTAGCCCACCGGCGCCAGGATTCCTTTGGGGGAGACGATAAAGAGAGTATCACCCTTGACCAGGCCCAGGTTGCGGGCCAGGTCCCGCCCTAAAATCATGGGGGGGTAGTCGGCTCCGGCCGGCAAAGCGTGCGCAAGATCACGTTTTACAGGTTTCAGGGCTTGCAGGCCCTCGATGTTTAAACCTTTTCCAGCGGCCACGGGGTCCAGGCCCTTGATGGTGGCACCCGCTACACGACTCTCCGAGCGCAGGATGACCTGCAGTTCCACCATGGGCCATGCGGCCTGCACCTCTTTATGCTCACCAGCTATCTGGATGACCTGCTGGTGGTCGGTGAGGGCGCCACCAACTTTTTTTACGACCAGATGAGGTTCGATGCCCATGATGCGCCTCTTCAGATCGCTTTCAAAGCCGGCCATGACGCCGATCACCACGATCAGCGCCGTTACGCCGATGGTCACGCCGATGATCGAGAGCAGGGTGATCAGGGCGATGATGGCCTGGTTAGGCTTCGATTTCAGGTAGCGGCGGCTTATGAATAGTTCAAATGACATCAGCCTCTCGTTCAGCATGGCAATGGACAGACGGCGGTTTATGGCGCAGTCCCGCCGGGCTAGCGGCGCTTGGCCTTCATATGGGGAAAAAGGATAACTTCGCGAATGGACGGCGCATCGGTCAGCAGCATGGCGACACGGTCGATTCCGATGCCCTCTCCCGCAGTGGGCGGCATGCCGTACTCCAATGCTTCGATGTAGTTCTCATCCATCAGGTGAGCCTCCTCATCGCCGGCCAGGCGATCGGCCACCTGTTGTGCGAAGCGTGCGCGCTGCTCCTCTGGATCATTGAGTTCCGAAAAGCCGTTGGCGATTTCAAACCCGGCGATAAACAGCTCGAAGCGTTCCGTGATGTTCGGGTTTTCATCGTCGCGCCGCGACAGGGGAGATACCTCCACCGGATATCCGGTGATAAATGTGGGCTGGATCAGCTGAGGCTCCACCAGTAGATCGAACAATTTGGTGATGATCTTGCCGATGCGGTTGGTCTTGGTCAGTTTAAGCCCCTTGCGGGATGCAAAGTCGATCAGACCCTGGCGGTCGTCCAACAAGCCGGGGTCGAGCCCCCCCAGCCGCTCAAGGGCCTCTGTCAGGCCGAGGCGCGGCCACGGCCCCGTAAAGTCGATGCGTTGGCCCTGGTAGTCGATGGCGGTGGTGCCCAGTACCTCCATGGCCATGTCGGCGAACAACTGCTCCGTCAGCGCCATCAGGTCTTCGTAGGTGGCGTAAGCCTGGTAAAACTCCAACATGGTAAATTCGGGATTGTGCTGGGTGGATACTCCTTCGTTGCGAAAGTTGCGGTTGATTTCGAAGACGCGCTCGAAGCCGCCCACCACGAGTCGTTTGAGGTAGAGCTCTGGTGCGATGCGCAGAAACAACGGCATGTCCAAAGCCTTGTGGTGCGTGACAAACGGTGTGGCTTCGGCGCCGCCGGCAATGGGCTGCATCATCGGGGTCTCGGCTTCCAGAAAGTCGCGCGCCAGAAAAAAATTGCGCATGGCCTGGGTGATGCGGCTTCGGACTATGAATGTTTGCCGGGTGTCACCATTCATGATCAGATCGACATGGCGCTGTCGGTATCTCTTCTCGGGATCTTTTAAGCCGTGGAACTTCTCCGGCAGCGGTCGGCTGGCCTTGCATACCAACTCAAGGCTGGCGGCGAGCAGGGTCCATTCGCCGGTCCTGGTCTGAAAAAGGGGGCCGCACAAGCCCACGAAGTCACCGATATCCAGCCTCTTGAAGAGGGCGTAGGTCGCATGGCCCAGCTTATCTTGGCGGATATAGGCCTGCAGGGTCCCTGTGCGGTCGCGAAAGCGGATAAAAGCCGCTTTGCCGAAATTGTTGATCGCCAGCATGCGGCCGGCCAGCGTAAATTCCCCTGCGGCTTGATCTTTGTCCGGGATGTCGCCAACATAGCGCAGAACGTCGGCTACAGTATGCGATACGACAAATCCATTGGGAAAGGGGTTGATGCCTTCCGCTCTGAGGGCTTCAATCTTCCCCTTATGTTGTCCGATCAGGTCCCAGGCGCTCTCTTTGCTCATCATTTGGCCTTCAACATGCAAAAACGGATCGCTTAATGCAGCACCGTTCGTATCCCACCCGCCGGTTTGAGATCGTCGGCGACTTCTCACTAAAATTAAGCGTTATCTGGTACCCCAATACTGAAATTGTGTCAACAGTTCTATTGACTTCAAGGGGTCGTGACCATAGGATACCCCCCTCTTGTAAGCGACTCTAATTAGTGCCCAAGCAGGGGGATCGATATAGCTAGGCGATCTGCAAAAGTAACTACTCAGCGTAATGGCAAAAAGCACAAAAAAGCACGAACTATAACGATTGTATCTCGAACTGTAACTGCTCAGAGTGCTTTAGGTTCGGTCATTCAGGTCTTTTCATAATAGCATCGCTATATGGAAAGGCCTGAAGGGCCGAAGATGAAGTACTCTGAGTAGTTACCTGCAAAAAAGAGCGGCTTTTGATCCAGATCGGGCACCGCACGCTTGCGGTCAAGTTTAAAGTTCAAATAAAGAGTTTGGAGGAATCAAGGCTATGCACGAGAGATCTGCCCCTGGCACGCTTAAATCGCGGTTGGCATGCCGGATGATGTGGTGGATTTATAATCTTGGCTTGCTCCTGGGTATGCTTGTGGGCCTGCCGATACTGATTCCACTAGTGCTGACATCCAGGAAATGGCGCCCGACTTTTTGCCGGCGACTGGGGTGGTGGCGGCATGCCAATGCCGACCGCGGTCCGGCAATCTGGGTGCATGCCCTGTCAGTGGGAGAGGTCACGGCCTCTGAGCCCCTGGTTCAGTGCCTGGCAAAGCGATATGCCGGCCATCGGATCGTATTGACCGCCTCCACGCTCACCGGTTTTGAGACCGCCCGCCGGATCTATGGCGGCCGGGAGATCGAACTGGCCTATTTCCCATACGATCTGATATTTTCCGTGCGCGCCGTGGCGCGGAAGATCGATCCCAAGCTGGTCATCCTTGTCGAGACCGACATCTGGCCCAATTTTATGGCTGAAATCAAGCGGCGCAAGGTGCCCCTCTGGCTGGCGAATTTCAGGCTGTCGGACCGTGCCTGGCGCAAATACCGCGCCTTCAGGGGGTTGGCCAGACTTCTGTTTGGAGCGTTTGAAACGATCTTCCTTCAGAACGAAGACGATGCCACGAAATTGCGGGGCCTCGGGATTGGGCCGCAACGCCTCCGGGTGACGGGCAATCTGAAATTCGATGTCACTGAGCGACGAACGACCCGCGAGCTGGACGGGCATTGGCGGCAAAAATTAAAGATCGCATGCCGGGTTCCGGTGATCGTTGCCGGCAGCACCCATGAGGGTGATGAGGCCTTTCTGATGGAGGCTTTTCGATCCCTGCGCCCAGCGGTTGAGGATCTAAAACTGATCATCGTACCCCGGGACCCGCGCCGCAGCCCTTCGATTGTCGCGCTTTGCCGCGAGTTTGCCGCCAGTTGTAGTCAACTATCCAGCCTGCAAGCCGATGCATGGCCTGGCTGCCCGGATGTCGTCGTGGTCGATACCATCGGTCTCTTGAAAGAGCTCTATGGCCTGGCCAGCGTGGCTTTCGTCGGTGGCAGCCTTTCCAGCCAGGGTGGTCACAATCCACTGGAGCCGGCGGCGCGCGGCAAACCGATCCTGTTTGGTCCCGACATGCGCGATTTTCAACGCATCGCCGCCTCTCTCACGCAAGCGCAAGCCGCCTGTCAGGTTTCCGACCCACAACAGTTGAGCAGCGTGCTTTTGAGACTGCTCAAGGAGCCTGGTGCCGCCGAATCCATGGGAAATAGGGCCTTGGCAGTTTTTCAGGAGGGCCAGGGCGCCGCCGCCCGCATAGTGGATCATTTGGAGATATGAAGCGTTTACGGGAAAAAGTATTCACCATCATGCAAAGCCGGGAACCCTACCCCCTGGTTTCCCTGGCCACTCTGCTGCATGCCGCTTCGCTGCTCTACGGCGCGGTGATCAGCAAACGTCAAGCCTTGTTCGCGACAGGGCGTTTACAGGCGGCCAGGTTGTCCTGCGCCGTGATCTCCGTCGGGAATATCACAGTGGGTGGAACTGGAAAGACTCCCATGACCAGGTACCTGGCGCATCTGCTTGGCGAACTGGGCTACAAGGTGACCATCCTCAGCCGGGGATACAAAGGCGGCGGCGAAAAAAAAGGCGCGGTGGTCAGCGATGGCGCCAGGGTTCTCTGTGATGTCCGCTGTTCCGGGGACGAACCACTGATGCTGGCAAAATCGCTAGCCGGTGTGCCCGTGGTGGTCGGCCGCAATCGTCGGGCCACGGGGAGATTGGCTATCGAAAGATTCGACCCCCAGGTAATCTTGCTGGATGATGGATTTCAGCATCAACGCCTGGCGCGCGATCTTGATATTGTGTTGCTTGATTCCCGGGCACCCCTGGGCAACTCATTTCTGACTCCCAGGGGAAGCCTGAGGGAGCCGATCAGCGCCCTTGCGCGCGCCGACGCGGTGATTTTTACCCGTTGTGACGACGCTCAACCACGCCAATATGAACGCATCGCCAAGCTGACGGGCGGGGTCCCGCTTTTTTGCGCGGCCCATCGGCCCATATTGCGCGGGGTCGTTTCGGCCGGCAGTCGAGTCAGCCGGCTGGAGTGGGGCTCATGGAGCTTGAACCCCGCCGCGGCTCTCTCCGGCCGACGGGTTGCAGCCTTCTCCGGGCTTGCGCATAACCGGCCATTCTGGAATACGATAGCCGATCTCGGAGGTCAGTTGGCGGACACAATGGGATTTGATGATCATCACCCCTATGCGCAAAGCGATATTGAGCGCATCGTCCACACGGCCAAATCGGCCAGGTGCGACTGTCTGGTGACAACCGAAAAAGATCTGGCGCGCCTTCCCCAGCGGTGTTGCCTGCCGATTGATCTGGTGGTTCTGGGTATGCATATCGATTTTGGAGACCAGGCCCGACGCTGGCGGCGGTATATTGCCACGCGCCTTGAAGCGGTTATCCACAAAAGAGGTAACTACTCAGCGTAATGGCAAAAAGCACAAAAAAAGCACGAACTGTAACG
>CAZGPF010000073.1:0-6733 GCA_964527275.1 uncultured Desulfosarcinaceae bacterium | reverse complement strand
CAAGGACTTGGTGAATTTCGCTAAGTCCTTTTTGTTTTTATGACGTATATCCAAGGCTTTTAGCCTGCCGCTCTGAACCTGTTCAGGGGAATTGAAGTGCATAAGATGTAATAAGCCACAGCACTGTAAGCGTTTGCAGGGTGCCGGATATGCAAGGCGTCCGGGCCCGCAGATGTACTTTGGTACCTCAAAGGCCCGGCAACGCAGCAGATTCGGTGCCCTGCAAACGCTTACGCCGCTCTTTGGTTACAGCCCGAGTATGCTCTTGACCTCATTCAGGTTGCGAACGCGGGCGGCGCAATCGAGTTGGCTATTGTGATAGGCCACAAAGGGGATGGAGGCGGCCCGGGCGGCCTGGGCATCGAGCAGTGAGTCGCCGATGTAGATCATCTCGGCCGGTCGGATGGCAAACTCATCCAGTATCACTTGCAGCATCTCGGGGTGTGGCTTGGGGTAGCGGACGTCCGCAGCCGTCACAACAAGATCGAACCGGCCCGCCAGGCCATGCTCTTCAAGGACCCTGCCCATGGTATCGGTACGATTGGTGGCCACGGCTACTTTATAGTCAGGTTTCAGCTTGTCCAGGAGGGGTTTCAAGCTGGGCTCGATGACCATGTAGCGGACAAAGTCGAGATAAGTGATCCCGTGCCGGTGTCGGCGGACGGCGGCCAGCAGATCCGCATCGTGGATCAGAAAATCGAGGCTCTCATCCACGGTATGCATCTGGGCGAAGGCGGACTGCGCGGGTGTCATCGCCGGCAGGCCGCAGTGGTCTAACAGATGGTTGTAGTAGGCCCGGTTGGCGTTGGAAGAGTCGAACATCACTCCGTCGCAGTCAAGGCCCACCAGTTTAATTTTTGCAGGATCGATCACTGGCCTACCAACTCTGGCTGGCCGGGGGCTCTACGAATGTGTGCCGATACTGGAATTCTCAGGGTCGGCCTTACCGGGCTGTCGGTCTTGATGGTAATCAGATCGCGGTATGAGCCGGCCTGCCGCATGGTATTGCGCACCACCAGTTGGTAACCATATCTGGCTGCATCGTCCCCCTTGGGTTTCAGGTCCCATGCCAGGTGCTTGCCCTCCCGGGCCTTAACATCCTGAATTTTGAGGGTCTGGCCGTGCATCGGCTTGATGGTCACCGTGTGCCTCAAGTCCTGGCCCGGTTTGCCCATAAAACGGATATAGGAGGATGACAGGTAGATGTAGCTCTTGACCTTGCCCGTAACTACCAAGCTGACCTGAGGAGCTGACGGATCGTTGGTATAGACCCTAAAGTTTCTACGCAAGTTGTTGCCGCCACGGTTCTGGGTACTGACTTCCACGCCGATTTTTTCCCTGCCGCCGGCAGGGACACGCCCCGGATTAGAGGCCACGGAGCAGCCTCAGTCAGGGCTGATTTTATTGATCACCAGGGGCGCGGCACCGTGGTTCTCGATGACAAAATCATGCCTCACCGTGATCCCTTCCATCACCGCTGGAAACTCATATTGCAGTTGGGGAAATACGGCCCGGGGCCCGTTGGGGTCCAGGGCGTCGGTCCCGGCAGAATCCTGGCCCTCCACCGGAGCCGCCATCATGACCAAGGCGGCCAGCCCGATGAGTAGTTTAATCGTCGATCTGTACATTATCTCTTCCAGTATCCCCATGAATAAAAACCGCTCCGTAACTACTCAGCGTAATTGCAAAAAGCACAAAAAAAGCACGAACTGTAACTGCTCAGAGTGCTTCAGGTTCGGTCATTCAGGTCTTTTCATAATAGCAGCGCTATATGGAAAGGCCTGAAGGGCCGAAGATGAAGTGCTCTGAGTAGTTACAACCGCTTCATCCAAAATGAGTCTGCATACTATTAGACTGACCATTCAATGGTCAATCCAAAAGGTGCTTTGCACTGTGCTAGAGTAGGAAGATTGGGTCTACGTCTATACTGACAAAAATCCCCCCACCACCCCCGACTGCCTCGGACCCCAGAAGCAATTCCCGCACACAGCCATGAACCTGAGGAACACGCGGCCCCTTGAGCAGCAACTGCCAGCGGTAGCGGTTGGCGATGCGCGACAGGGGTGCTTCGATGGGACCCAGGGCCCGCAGCTCTGCATAACGCCCGGCATTGAGTAGTTGACTGCAGCGCCGGCCGAGGTGGAGGGCATAATCGGCTGTTTTGCGCTGATCGTCTCCCTGGATGCGGATCTGGACCATGCGGGTAAAGGGGGGATAGGCCAGGGCTTTGCGAAACTCGATCTCCTGGCGGTAAAAGGCGTCGTAGTCTTGTTGGCGGGCGGCGGTGATGCTGAAGTGCTGTGGGTTGTAGGTCTGCAATATCACCTTCCCCGCAACCGCGCCGCGTCCGGCCCGGCCTGCTACCTGGGCCAGGAGTTGAAAGGTGCGCTCGCCGGCGCGAAAGTCGGGCAGGCTGAGGGAGAGATCCGCGCAGATGATGCCCACCACGGTGATGTGCGGGTAGTCGTGGCCCTTGGCCACCATCTGGGTTCCAACCAGGATGTCGATGCGGCGCTGGCGCAGGGCTTTCAAAATCTTTATGGTGGCCCCCTTGCGCCGGGTGGTGTCACGGTCCATGCGTGCCACCCGGGCCTGCGGAAAACGATTCTGGATTAGGCCTTCCAGCTTCTCGGTGCCCAGCCCCAGCCGTCTAATTGCCGATGAGCCGCAATGTTCGCAGCACGACCCGGCGGCCCGGCTGAACCCGCAGTAGTGGCACTTATAGACGTTACTGCCGCGATGATATGTGAGGGAGATATCGCAGCGCTCGCAGCTCAGGGCCTGGCCGCAGGAGGTGCATATCAGGGTGGAGGCAAATCCGCGGCGGTTCAAAAATAGCAGAATCTGCTCCTTGCGTTCCAGGGCCGTTTGCATGGCATCCACCAGGGCCGGCGTCAAGAAGCGGTTCGACCCGCTCTCCTCTTTGAGGTCGCCTAGATCGTGAATCAGGATACGCGGCAATGTACGCCGGTCCACACGCTGGGAGAGGGTTACCTGGTGATACTTGCCGAGCTTGACGTTGTAGGTTGACTGTACCGATGGGGTGGCCGAACCCAAAACCGTAACGGCACCATCCATCCTGGCGCGCATCACGGCCAGGTCACGGGCATGGTAGCGCAAGGACCCCTCTTGTTTATATGCGTCGTCGTGCTCTTCATCCACTACCACCAGGCCCACACGCGCCAGCGGGGCGAAGATGGCCGACCGTGCCCCGATGACGATCTTGATTTCACCTCGCGCTATGCGTAGCCATTGATCGTAGCGCTCCCCGGCGGAGAGGCCGCTGTGCAGGTAGGCGATGTGTTCCCCAAAGCGGGCCCGGAAAGCGTGCTCCATCTGGGAGATCAGGGCTATCTCCGGCACCAGCACCAGTACACAAAGATCGTGGGCCAAGGCCAGGGCAGAGAGGTGGAGATAGACCTCGGTCTTGCCGCTGCCAGTGATACCGGCAAGCAGAAAGGTCTTGAAGCCTTGCCCCAGGCACTTGCCGATGCGCTCCACGGCCTCGGCCTGCCCGGGCATCATCTCGGGGGCCTGGTCCGGTGCGATGGGGCTGCCCATCAAGTCACGCTGCACCTGACGCGCTTCGACGGCTACCTGCAGATCCTGGGCCATGGCACGAACCAGTCTGGCGGCGGAGGGCACATCGATTTTCAGTTCCGCCACGGAGATGGCGCCCTTTTTCCTGAGCAGCGCAAGGATCTTCTGGCGCTGGGGGGAGAGCTTGCGTTTCGGGGGCTCGAATTGGAGGGCCGTCGCATAGGGCTCGGTTTTGGGAGCCATGCGCTGCCGGCTCATGGCCTTATGTTTGACAACCCAGCCCCGTGCGATCCAGCGCTCGAGGGTCGAGCGCCGGAAGCCTGCCGGGGCCTTACGCCGAATGCGTTTGTAGCCCCAACCGCCGCTGCCTACCAGGGAGAGCATGAGGGCGGCATCGGGATCGGGATTGGCGACGCGGGACAGTCGCTGGCCCTCTGGAGATAATTGATAGATGGTCTGCTCGGCCACGGTCAGGCCGGCGGGCAGGGCTGCTTGAACGACCGCTCCCAGGGGATGGATGTAGTATGCGGCAATCCAGCGAAAAAAGCCGGCCATGGTTTCGGGAAAGAGGGCGTGCTCATCGAGCACGTCTATGACGGCCTTGATTTGGGTGCCTGGCGGAGTCCGCTGAGCCGACCCCATGACATAGGCGCTCAATTTGCGTTGGCCAAAAGGCACCAGCACCCGCTTGCCCACGGCGACCATGGAGCGCATGGCTTCGGGGACCCGGTAGGTATAGCTTCCGTATACCGGCATGGGTACGGCGACCTCGATTAAGGCATCCGATTGTTGTTCGGCAGCAGCCAAGGAGTGTTCCCTTAGTTTTGCGCGGCCCTCAACGTTCTTCCATGGGAGTGTAAGCGGATTCCGTGGGACCGGTATAGATTTGACGCGGACGGGAGATGCGCCATTGGGGGTCTTCCGCGCTCTCTTTCCAATGGGCGATCCAGCCCGGCAGGCGGCCGATGGCAAACATGACGGTAAACATATTGGTGGGAATGCCGATGGCCCGCAACACGACGCCACTGTAAAAATCGACGTTGGGATAGAGGTTGCGCTCTACGAAATAGGAGTCTTCGAGGGCCGCCTCTTCCAGCTCCTTGGCAAGATCGAGTAGCGGGTCCTCGATTTTCAGGGCCTCGAGCAGGCGGTCGCACATCTTCTTCATGATCACCGCTCGGGGGTCGTAGGTTTTGTAGACCCGGTGGCCGAAACCCATCAGCCGGAAAGGATCGTTGCGATCCTTGGCGCGGGCGATGGCCTTGCCAAGATCGCCGCCGTCCTTGTGAATCTGGGTGAGCATCTCCACTACCGCCTGGTTGGCCCCGCCGTGCAGGGGTCCCCATAGTGCGGATATACCGGCCGAGATGGAGGCGTACAAGTTGGTCCGGGCGCTGCCCACCACGCGAACGGTGGATGTGGAGCAGTTCTGCTCATGGTCGGCATGCAGGATCCAGAACACTTCCAGGGCCCGCACAACCTCGTCCCGCAGAATATAGGGCTCCACCGGAGTGTTGAACATCATGTTGAGAAAATTTTCGCAATAGGCCAGGTCCGGGCGCGGATAGACCATGGTGTGCCCCTGGGAGATCTTATAGGACATGGCCGCCATGGTGCGGATCTTTGCCAGCAGGCGCGTGACCGTGATATTGACCTCCTCCTCCAGGGTATTCAGTTCGGGATAGAAGCTGCGCAGGGCATTCACCATGGCGGAGAGGATACCCATGGGATGGGAGCCCCTGGGAAAATTCTGGTAGAAGGCTTTCATGTCCTCATGTACCAGGGAGTGGTCATTGAGTAGCAGGGAAAAATCGCGCAGCTCGATTTTAGTGGGCAGGCGTCCGTTGATTAATAGGTAGGAGGTCTCCTTGAAGGTCGATTTTTGCGCCAGTTGATCCACGGGAATACCTCGGTAGCGCAGGATGCCTTTTTCCCCGTGCATATAGGTGATGCTGCTTTGGCAGGCACCGGTATTGGCATACCCCGGGTCCATGGAGATAAGCCCGGTCGTGGATCTCAGGCTGGTAATATCGATGGCTTTTTCGCCCTCAGACCCTATGATCACCGGCAACTCGATTGTCTTGCCAGCGTAAATCACTTTAGCCGTTTTTGGCATTGATGAATCCTCGTCTGCTTACCCTGCAGTTTCGATTCCACGCCATGATTATATTGTGTATGGATGCCGGGTGTGAAGTTTAAATGGTAAAAACAAAGTAACTACTCAGCGTAATGGCAAAAAGCACAAAAAAAAGCACGAACTGTAACTGCTCAGAGTGCTTTAGGTTCGGTCATTCAGGTCTTTTCATAATAGCATCGCTATATGGAAAGGCCTGAAGGGCCGAAGATGAAGTGCTCTGAGTAGTTACAAAACAAATTGCCTGGGTGAGTTAATTAATATACGAAAACATGGAGACAAGGTCAAGATCAATAAACCCTGCTGGAGGCTTGGTAGCATGGGATTTCGGGAAAACTTGCGCCAAAAGCTGCGTATCGATGAATCCGCAGCCGCAGTGGTGCGTTCCATGGGAGCGCCGGGCAGCGGTCAACGCATCGACATGCAGACCATGCGCCAGCTCGTGGAGTTGGGCGCTTACACCTACCAACGCGAACGCGACCTGGATCTCTACCTCATGCCTCAAGCCGGCGGCCAACCGCTGATCCTGGTGCTGGACAATGAACTCAAAATCTACGCCACCGACATCGACGACGTGGCCCTGCGCAAGAGTCCCACGGTTACGGAGATGGTAAGCATTCGCAATGCCATCAAGATTCTCAACGACAAGGATGTGGTGTTGACCCGCAAGGCGGAGACCGTAAAACGCATCGCGCAAGACCTTATATCAGCGCTGGACCTGACATACACCACCGCCGATATCGAAGCCCTGGCCTCCGACGGCCGCGATGCGCTCGAGCGCAACTATATCGATGGTTTGATGGAGGTGCTCGATCTCTTCGCCGAGTTGCTGGGATTTGACAAGGCACCCAAACCCTTCCAGGCGGCGCATCACATCATCTGGGCACGCAAGCGCCAAAAAGAGCCAGGAGAGTTCGAACTGGGCCCCATGGTGGCGCTCGATTTGATGCACACCAGCCTGAAGATGATCCCTGGCCCCCTGAGCAGCCGCGACAAGGCCTCCCTTACGAGATTTCAACTACTGCTCAAAGATGAAAAGCAGGCGCATGTCTCGGGAGC
>CAZGPF010000072.1:0-6836 GCA_964527275.1 uncultured Desulfosarcinaceae bacterium | reverse complement strand
GCTATATGGAAAGGCCTGAAGGGCCGAAGATGAAGTGCTCTGAGTAGTTACATAATAATTACAGATAAATTTAGACCTTAACTTCATGCTATACTCCAAAGTAAACTTGGCCGCATGCGGCTATGAGCTGGCGCCCAACGTCGTCAGCTCCGAAGACCTGGAAGAGCGTCTGGCACCGCTCTATAAATTTCTGCACCTGCAGCCAGGCCAACTGGAAGCGCTTACCGGCATTGCGGAACGCCGCTATTGGGATATCGATTTCTGCTTGTCGGAAGGCGCGATCAGCGCGGGAGAAAAGGCCCTGGCCGCCGCCCGGATACCCCCTAAGGAGATCGGAATGCTGATCTACGGCGGGGTGTGCCGGGAGAACCTGGAGCCAGCCACGGCATGCGCGGTGGCCCATGGCCTGGGCCTGGGCCCCGACACCCTGATCCAGGACACCTCCAACGCCTGCCTGGGAATCCTCAACGGCATGGTGCAGATCGCCAACGCCATCGAGCTGGGACAGGTCAGGGCCGGCATGGCGGTCTCCTGCGAATCGGCCCGCCAGATCGTGGACATTACCCTCGAACGCATGCTCTCCGCCCGCAGCATGGAGATGTTCAAGGAGACCATCGCCACCCTTACCGGTGGTTCCGGGGCCGTGGCTGTAATTTTGTGTGACGCCTCCCTGGCACCCTCTGGCCACAGGTTGCTGGGGGGCGTGGCCCGCAGCGCTACCCAGCACCACCGGTTGTGCACCTGGGGCCCGGATACGGGCATTCCGGCCACGCGTCCGCATGTCATGCGCACCGACTCGGTCAGAGTCCTCAAGCATGGGGTCGCCTTGGGCATTGAGACCTTCGACGCCTTCAGGCAAACCCTGGGCTGGACAATGGATCAGCCCGACAAGGTGATCTGTCACCAGGTCGGGTCGGCCCATCAACGCACCATACTGGAAGCAATTGATATCGATGCGTCCAGAGATTTTACCACCTTCCGCTACCTGGGAAACATCGGCACCGTATCCCTGCCCATTACCGCCGCCATCGCCGATGAGCGCGGCTTCCTGGAGGCGGGCGACCGGGTCGGCCTCCTGGGCATCGGCAGCGGACTCAACTGCCTGATGCTGGGGCTGGAATGGTAGCCTTGATCAACACGGCCCCGTTCGCCCACCTCTACCCCTTCGAGTCTAACTACCTGGAAATTGACGGCCTCGACTACCACTATCTGGATGAAGGCGCGGGCGAGCCTATGCTGATGGTGCACGGCAATCCAACCTGGTCCTTCTATTTTCGTGCCCTGGTATCCGCCTTCTCCGGGGATCGCCGCGTCATAGTTCCCGACCACATCGGCTGCGGTCTTTCGGCCAAGCCCTCGGCCACCCGATATCCCTTCAACCTGCAACGCCGGGTGGAAGACCTTTCGGCCCTGATGGATCACCTTGCCCTGACGCAGCCTGTGACACTGGTGGTCCATGACTGGGGCGGCATGATCGGCCTGTCCTGGGCACTGGAAAACCTCCAGGCCGTGTCCCGCATTGTGATCATGAACAGCGCCGCTTTTTTCCCGCCTCACGGCAGACCGCTCCCCAAACGCCTGCGCGCCATCCGCAACGGTAAGGCCTTAATGCAGTCGATGGTGCTGGGCCTCAACCTCTTTGCACGGGCAGCGCTCTATATGGCGCCTCACCGGCGCCTGCCCACCGATGTGAAGGCCGGCCTGATCGCACCTTACAATACCCGGCGCAACCGTCTGGCGACCTTGGAGTTCGTGCGGCAGATCCCCTTGAGCGTGACCGATCCAGGCGGTGACATAGTGGCCCGGGTGGATCGAGGGCTTCGAAAAATCTGCTCGCGGCCGACCCTCATCCTCTGGGGAGCCCGCGACTTCGTGTTCGACCGCGCCTATTTCGACGCCTGGCGTTACCGCCTGCCGGATGCCGAGGCGCATTGGTTCGAAGACGCCGGCCACTACCTGCTGGAGGATATACCGAGAAAAATCGTCTGGCACATGCAGCGGTTCTTGCTCTGATAGATTGATAGTTGAGAGGTGAAAATGAAAAACGGCTCCCACAACGACCACCGCATCAACGTGGCCCATTATCTGCGGACCATGGCGCGTGTACAGCCTTATCGCCGGGCGGTGGTCTATCCGGCCTCCAGGGATTCCAATGGTCGAGCCGCCTATTCGCAACTCACCTTTCGTCAACTCGACCGTGAATCGGACTGCTTTGCCCGCGGCTTGAAGCGGGCCGGCATCGGCCGCGGCACCCGAACCATCCTGATGGTTAGACCGAGCCTGGAGTTTTTCGCCCTCACCTTCGCAATGTTCAAGGTGGGTGCCGTTCCCGTGATGGTGGACCCCGGCATGGGGGTGGGCCGCATGTTGCAGTGTCTCAAACAGAGCGCTGCCGAGGCCATCATCGGCACTCCGCCGGCCCATGTACTGCGCACACTCTGCCCGGGCTTCTTCAAGGGCGTTCAGGTGGCCGTCACCGTGGGCCGTAAATGGTTCTGGGGCGGACTGGGACTCGAGGATATCCGCGCCCTGCCATGGAAGCCCCTTACCATCGCCCCTACCGCCGGCGACGATATGGCGGCAATCCTTTTTACCACCGGCAGCACCGGACCGGCCAAGGGCGTGGTCTACACGCATGGCATATTCGACGCCCAAGTGCGTCTGATCAAGGCCCAGTTTGGCATCACGCCCGATGAGATCGATCTGCCCACATTTCCGCTCTTCGCCCTCTTCGATCCGGCCCTGGGCATGACGGCCGTGATTCCGGAGATGGACCCCACCCGCCCGGCGAATGTAGATCCTGAAAAAATTGTCGAGGCGGTGGTCAGCCACGGCGTCACCAACATGTTCGCCTCCCCGGCGCTGCTCAACCGGGTCGGTCGGCACGGCAAGGCCCGAGGCATTAAACTGCCGCCGCTCAAACGCGTCATTTCGGCCGGAGCGCCGGCCACGCCGGCCAACATCGCCCAATTCACAGCCCTGTTGGAGGAAGAAGCCCGCATCTACACGGGCTATGGGGCCACCGAAGCCATGCCCGTCTCGGCCTTTGGTTCGGATGAAATCCTCGCCGAGACGGCCAAGTTGAGCGAAAATGGCTATGGCATGTGCGTGGGCCGTCCCATCCAGGGCATCGATCTGCGCATAATAAAAATCGATGACAAACCCATCGCGCGCTGGTCGGATGATCTGCTGGTGGACGATGGCCAGATCGGTGAAATCGTCGTCCGCGGCCCGATCGTGACCCCTGGCTATTATAAGCGACCCAGGGAGGAGCTGCTTGCAAAAATCGAGTCCCACGACGGACAGACATGGCACCGCATGGGTGATTTGGGCTGGTTGGATAACAAGGGACGCATCTGGTTCTGCGGACGCAAGAGCCACCGCGTGGCCACCAGCCGCGGCACCTTGTTCACCATCCCCTGTGAAGCGATCATCAACCGCCACCCTGCGGTGTTCCGCAGCGCCCTTGTGGGCCTGGGGAACCCGCCGAACCAGCGTCCGGTGATCTGCGTTGAACCGGAGCCCGGTACTCGCCGCGACGACCGCGAGGCCATAACCGAAGAGTTGCGGGAACTAACCCAGGAGCATCCGCTGACGGAGAGGCTGAACACCTTTTTGTTGCACCCCGGTTTTCCGGTGGACGTGCGCCACAACTCAAAGATCTTCAGGGAGAAACTAGCGCTCTGGGCCGCGCGTAAACTGGAATAGTGGTATCAGGGACGTTGCTTTCCTCTCCCCTCAGGCCAGGGGCTTGGGGGAAGAGGGCAAATCACAAACCCGCATCAATTTTCTGGAAAGCACCTCCATGACCCGACAACGAACCATCCTCGTCACCGGCGGCGGCGGCTTTCTGGGCGGGGCCATAGTACGCATGCTGCGCGCAAAAGGTGAAACCGTCCGTAGCCTGTCGCGCAACACCTATCCTGAATTGGCACGTCTGGGCGTGGAGCAGATCCAGGGCGATATTGCCGATGCCGATGCCGTGATGGACGCCTGCCGCAACGTGGAAGCCGTATTTCATGTGGCCGCCCGCGTGGGAGTATGGGGCGGCTTTGAATCTTTCTACCAAACCAATGTGCAAGGCACCGAGAACATCATCCGCGGCTGCATCCGATGCAAGGTGCGGCGGTTGATCTACACCAGCTCTCCCAGCGTGGTCTTTGACGGCGGGGACATGGAGGGCCTGGATGAGTCGGCACCCTACCCTGCTCGTTACCATTCCCACTACTCGCGCACCAAGGCCTTGGCCGAACAGAAGGTGCTGGCCGTGGCCAGGAAAGGACTGGCGGCCGTGGTCCTGCGGCCCCATTTGATCTGGGGGCCGGGCGACAACCACCTGGTACCGCGCATCCTGGCCCGGGCACGGCGATTAAGGCGGGTGGGCGATGGCGGTAACAAGGTGGACACCATCTATGTGGACAATGCCGCCCGGGCCCACCTGTTAGCCGAAGCGCAATTGAAAGCCGAGCCCTCCCTCTCTGGAAGGGTCTACTTCATCAGCCAGGACGACCCCATCCCCCTCTGGGAGATGATCGACAAGATCCTGGCCGCCGGCGGTCAAAAACCCGTCACAAAAACCATCTCGCCTGGCCTGGCCTGGGCCGCAGGGGCTTTTTGCGAGGCCCTGTATAAACTGCTGCGCCTGAAATCGGAACCGCCCATGACCCGTTTCGTGGCCCGAGAACTGGCCACCGCCCACTGGTTCAACATAGAGGCGGCCAAAAATGACCTAGGCTACGCCCCCAAAGTTTCGACGCCAGAAGGCCTGAAACGGCTAGCTCAGTGGCTCGAAAAATAGATCACCATTTTTATTAGCTATGAAATCTGAACCTTGAACTCCGCCCTTACCTATTCCAGGAAAAGAGAAAAGCCCCCAAGGCCAGGAACAGCAAGGTCATCCCGCTTAGGATAATCAACTCCGGGGCCACATCGGCAAGGCCGGCGCCGTCGTTCATGATTTTGCGCACGCCGGTGAGCATGTGGGTCAGAGGCAGCAGGTCGGCCAGGGCATGCACCCATCGGGGTGCGCCTTCGATAGAGAACCATACTTCGGAAAGGAACATCATGGGCCAGGTGATGAAATTGAGTATCCCGTTGGTGAACTCTTCGCTGACGCCCCGGGAAGCCACCACGAGCCCCATGGCGGTCAGGCTCAGGCACCCGGCGGTAAAGAGGAGCGCCAAGTCGAGATAGCGTCCCTGCACCTGAAAATCGAACACCATATCGCAGCCCACCCACAAGATGGAGAGCGTGAAGAGCAGAAGAAAAATCCGCGAAAGCATCTGGGCGCTCAGATACTCGAAAGCCGTCAACGGCGTGGCGTTGAGGCGTTTGAGCACGCCATTTTTACGGTAGCGCACCACCACGAAACCCACCCCGTAAAGCGCCGAAAACATAATATTCATACCCAAAATGCCGGGGAAGAGCCAATCGATGTAGCGAATCTGGCGGCCGGCCACGGCTGTCTGGCGATGCATGGATGGCTGGCCCTCGGTGGCCAGCGTTCCCATCACCATCTTTTCGACGATATAGCCGTTGGGAGAGGTGTCGCTGACCCAATAGTGATAAGGGTTTTTGGCCAGATCCACCAGCATGTCGATTTTATGGTGCTTCAGTTTACTCAGACCCGCGCCAAGATCTTCGATTTGAATATATTTAATATATTTTAAATGCTTAAGAGCACGCGGCACGCACTCTGCCGAACTTGCAGGGGCCGAGACCGCACAGGGAAAAATGCCCACCTTGAACTCCTTGTGCTCCTCGCCGCCGAAGATAATGGCAAATCCGCCGATGAGCAGGAAGGGAAACATAAAGTTCCACCCGAAGGCGGCGCGATCTCGAAAGAATTCCCGGTTGCGAGCCACGATCATGGCCCACATGCGCTTGAAACTCATCTCTACTCCCTTAATAAGCGTCCGGTGAGATTGAGGAAGACCGCCTCCAGGTTGGGAGTGCGCACTTCCATGTGGCTCAGATCGACGCCGGCTTCCAGCAAGGCGTCCACGGCCCGGTTCATATCCTCGATACGAATATGCACATGCGTTTCCGTCTCTGAATGCTCAAAGGGCAAGTTGATCTTGTCGCCTTTGAGACACTCCTTGGGCAGCAGCATATTGGTCCCGCCGCCATGCTGGTTGATCAACTCGCCGGGAGATCCCTGGGCGATGATCTTACCGCGGTCCATGATAGCAACCTGATCACACAGTTGCTGGGCCTCTTCCATATAGTGGGTGGTGAGGATAACGGTTTTACCCTCTCTTTTGATGCCCTCGACAATATCCCACAAGTTTCGCCGGGCCTGGGGATCGAGCCCCGTGGATGGTTCGTCCAGGAAGACCAGTTCGGGCCGGTTGATCAAGGCCAGGGCCATCAGCAGACGTTGTCGCTGCCCTCCCGAGATTTTATCGTTTTGGCGATCACGGATATCTTCGAGCTGACACAACTCGACCAGATCGCGGATCCTGGGGCCGTCGCTGTAAAGGGATTGGAAAATGGCCAGGGTCTCCTGCACAGTCATGAAAGCCAGCAGGGCCGTCTGCTGAAACATGATGCCGATCTGCTCGCGGAAATCCTTTGTCCTCGGCCGGCCCTGATAGCGAATGTGACCAGAAGTGGGCCGAATGATATCCTCGATGATCTCTACCAGGGTGGTCTTGCCGGCTCCATTGGGACCCAGCAAGCCGAAACATGCCCCCAGAGGCACGGCCAGGTCGAGGTCATCGACGGCGACAAGTTTCCCGTAGCGCTTGGTGATCCGAATACCTTCAATAACAGGGGTCATGGTTTGTTATCGATCCACTCCTTAACCCGAAGACAATTTTAAAAGCAGCAGGCCT
>CAZGPF010000071.1:0-6890 GCA_964527275.1 uncultured Desulfosarcinaceae bacterium | reverse complement strand
ATTGTTGCAGTTCGTGCTTTTTTGTGCTTTTTGCCATTACGCTGAGTAGTTACTCCCAAACAATCTAATCTGCGTCCATCTGCGTAATCTATGGATTCTTGAATTTGCACGCCCGGTCCGCGCAGGCTAAAAATCTTCCCTGGCGCTTGGTGTTTTTTTCCACCAGGAACGGTTTGTTGCATACTGGGCAGGCCTTGGCCACTGGTTTATTCCAGGTGGCGAATTTGCATTGCGGATAGCTGTTGCAGCCGAAGAATACCTTGCCGCGCCGGGAGCTTTTTTTCACTATTTCGCCTTTGCATCCCTCTTCGGGGCACGCCATGCCGATAGATTCTCCTCTGCCGCCGCCATTGACCGATTGGGTGTGGGTGCAGTCCGGGTAGCCGCTGCAGGCGATGAACTCTCCGTATTTACCCCGCTTGACCACCATCGGTTTCTCGCACGCGGGGCACGACTTGTCCATGGCGGCATCGTTGTTCGGCTCCACCGGCTGGATACGGCCCTTGGCGTCGCGCTGGTAGTCACGGGAATAGTTGCATTGTGGATAGCCGTTGCACGCCAGAAAGTGGCCGTTTTTGCCCATTTTAATATGTAATTGGTGCTGCTTGCATTGGGGGCAGGTGAGTCCGGTGGCGATGCCCACGCCTTTGACGCTGAGCATCTCCTGCTCGGCCCTGTCGAGCTTGACTTTAAAGGGGCCGTAAAAGGCTTTCAAGACTTCATGGGCGGCGATATCGGCGGTCTCCACGCGGTCCAGTTCGTCCTCCATCCTGGCGGTGAACTCGACACCGAATATCTCGGGAAAGCTCTCCACCAAAAGGTCATTGACGATAAAGCCCAGTTCGCTGGGGTGAAAATAACCTTTGACCATGTTGACATATTTTTTTTCCCGGATGGTAGAGAGGATGGCCGCATAGGTGCTGGGACGGCCGATGCCGTTCTCTTCCAGCTCCTTTACCAGCGATGCCTCGGAAAAGCGTGGCGGCGGCTGGGTGAAATGCTGCTTGGGGGTGATGCGTTGGAGTCTCAATATTTCGCCCTCTTTGAGCCGGGGCAGGGGCTGCTGTTTGCGTTTGCTCTCCGCCTGCTGTTCCACGGTCTGGTAGAGGGCCATGAAACCGGGAAACTTGACCGCTGAACCGCTGGCGTTAAAGGTATAGAGATCTGATTGAATGGCCACCAAATTCTGGTTTATCAGGGCCGGCTGCATCTGTGAGGCCACGAAACGCTGCCAGATCAACCGGTAGAGTGCCAACTGGTCCCTATTGAGGAAGCGGGCCATCTTTTCGGGGGTGTGGTTCACCGACGTCGGGCGGATGGCTTCATGGGCATCCTGCACTTTTTTGCGATTCTTGAAAAAGCGCGGTCTCTCCATGGCGTATTGCTTGCCCAGGGTGGCGCGTACCAGGTCCAGAGCTTCATGGGCCGCCTCGGCGGAGATGCGCGTGGAATCGGTTCGCATATAGGTTATCAACCCCACGCGTTCGCCGGGTCCCAGGTCGAGGCCCTCGTAAAGCTGTTGGGCTATGAGCATGGTTTTTTTGGCCGAAAAACGCAGCTTGCGGATGGCGTCCTGCTGCAGCTTGCTGGTAATGAAAGGGGGCAGGGGATAGCGGCGCACCGTCTTCTCGACGATCTTGGCGACTTTGAAGGGCGCTTTGGCGACTGCCGCCAAGACCTGTTTCGAGGAGGCCTCATCGGTAATCACTATCTTCCTGCCGTTTTTTTTGACCAGCTTGGCGTCAAAGGCCGGCGGTGCTTCGCCTTCAAGCCTGGCGGTGATCGACCAGTACTCCTGGGGCTCGAATTTGTGAATGGCGCGTTCCCGTTCGCAGATAATGCGCAAGGCCACGGATTGCACCCGGCCGGCGCTCAATCCGCCTTTGACCTTCTTCCACAGCAGCGGGGAGACCTGATATCCCACCAGGCGGTCTAGAATACGTCGGGCCTGCTGGGCTTCATATTTGTTGGGGTCCAGCTCCTCGGGCGTCCGCATGGCTTTGAGGATGGCGGTTTTGGTCAACTCGTGAAACAGCACGCGGTGAAACTTGCGCCCACTCCTTTTGAGGAGATCATTGGCATGCCAGGCAATGGCCTCGCCTTCGCGGTCCGGGTCGGGGGCCAGGTAGATATCGGTACAGTCGCCGGCTGCTCGTCTGAGGGCCGCGACCACCTTTTGTTTTCCGGGTATGGTGCGGTATTTAGGTTTGAAATCGTGTTCGATATCGATACCCATCTCTTTTGCCGGTAGATCCTTGATATGGCCGACCGTAGCCGCCACATTGAACTCTTTGCCCAAATATTTGTTGATAGTGCGAACCTTGGTGGGTGATTCGACGACAACCAGTGGTTTATAAGTCACGGTCTACCTTCTCCAAAATATTATTGTAAAGTCCCTAGATCACTGTTCATCACGGCGGATGAAAAATTTGCCTGGTTCCTGGCAGATGGCGCCCATCAGTTCCAGTTGCGCCAGTATGGCCGTGAGCTGCCCGATGCCCTGTTCGCATTGGCGTGCCAGATCGTCGATATGCACCGGGTAGTGTCCCACGGCCTTGAGCACATCGGCCTGCTCCCGGGAGAGGTCAGTGGATCGGGAAGCTACTGCGTCCGAGCCTTGGGGTTCGTCTGTTTTAGGCTCGGGTTCAGGCTCGGCTATATGGGGGGCAACCTCTTCGAGTATATCCATGGCGGTTTCCACCAGCTTGGCACCCTGTTTGATCAGGTCGTTGGTTCCCTTTGCCGTTGGCGCGTGAATACTTCCCGGTACGGCAAAAACCTCGCGACCCTGTTCGGCGGACAGCCTGGCCGTTATCAGGGAACCGCTGCGGCGGGTCGCCTCCACCACCACCGTTCCCAGCGACATACCGCTAATGACGCGGTTGCGTTGCGGAAAATGGTGTGGTTTCGGTTCGGTGCCCAGGGAAAATTCCGATATCACGGCCCCGTTTTCGGCAATGCGCTCGAAAAGTTTCAGGTTTTCTCGCGGATAGACCCGGTCCAATCCCGATCCCAGCACCGCCACCGTCCTTCCGTCGGCCTTCAAGGCTCCGACATGGGCCGCCGCATCGATGCCCAGTGCCATCCCGCTGACCACCGAGATGCCCCTGGTCGCCAACTCCTGGCATATTCGCATGGCACTGGATCTTCCATAGGACGTGGCCCCGCGTGAACCAACAACGGCGATATGGCAATCATTGCCCTCCAGGTCGCCATGACAGTAGAGCACCGGGGGTGGATCGGGTATGTTGCCAAGTAGGGCCGGATAGGAGCTATCGTGCAGGGTAATGATTTTGAAGCCTTTTTTGCCGCAGCGTTCGATATCTTGTCGCACCCAGTCGGGTGTGCGGTGGCGGCCGATGGCCGCCGCGATGCGCGGTGATAAACCGGCCACCTGGACCAGCTTCCGGGGCGGAGATTGCAAAATTTGTCGCGGCGACCCAACCTTGTCCAGGAGGCGTCGAAAGATCAGGTTGCCGACGCCGGGAACGCTCTTGAGGGTTAGCCACGAAACGATTGAGGCCATTTGGTTTTCCGAGGCACTTGAGTTGTGCTTAGCGACCTAAGACTCATAACTTAAGATCGCCGTTGCCAAGCCAGCAATATGGGGCTCGCTACGAAAATCGAAGAGTAGGTCCCCACCAGAACGCCCACGATGAGCGCAAAGGCAAAGTCGTGGATGATGCCGCCTCCGAGAAGGAACAAGATGATGACAACCATCAAGGTTGTCAAAGATGTCAGAATCGTGCGCCCCAGGGTCTCGTTGACACTGCGATTTATTATGGCGATGAGCGCATTCTTGCGGTGCTTACGCAGGTTTTCTCGAATGCGGTCGAATACGATGATGGTGTCGTTGAGTGAGTAACCGATGATGGTGAGCAGGGCTGCGATGATGGGCAGGGTGAACTCCTTATCGAAGATTGAAAAAAGGCCCACCGTAATGGTCACGTCGTGCACCAGCGCCACGATGGCACCCATGGCATACTTTAAATTCAGAAACCAGAAAAGAACCAGGGCTGCTACCAGGGCCCCGGCCATCAATGCCGGTATCGGCAAGCGGGCCAGGTTGAGCGCATAGACCACCAGGGCCAGGGCAATGGCCATCACGGCGCTGATCATCCACTTTAGTTCGAAGCGGCCCGAAATATAGACGGTGATAAAAAGCAGCGCAAAGAACATCGCCATCATGGCCTTTTCTCGCAGGTCGCGGCCCACCTGGGGACCGACCATCTCGAAGGCAAAGGATTCATCCAGCACGGCGGCCTGGGTTTCGACGGTCACAGTCGATTTTATATTGGCGGCCAGATCCGTGGAGCGGGCATGTTTGGCGGAAACTAGTATGCGGTAGTTGTCGCCCTGGCCGTCGCCGTAATTCTGGACGGTGGACCCTTCCAGCCCGATGGCTGCAAGGGCCGATTTAACCTGATCGATGGATATTGGTCTATCGAGCTGCACCAGAATTTCCGCGCCCCCGGCAAAGTCGATGCCGTACTTGGGGCCGCCGTGGAGCAGCAGAGAGGCGATGCTGGCCAGAATCATGACCAGAGACAAAATATAGGCGCTCTTGCGTCGTCCTACGAAGTCTATGTTTACATCGGGTTTAATGATCTGCATGCTTGAATTTCCTTAACCCATGGCGCATCGCCCGCCGGCTTGGCGGTGGACGATTTCGTCCGGGATCATATGCTTAAGCGTTTGATGCGGCGCTTGACCAGAAAGTAGTCAAATATGGCGCGGGATAAAATCAGGGCTGTAAAGAGGCTGGAGACCACGCCCATGCTCAGTGTCACGGCGAAACCTTTTACCGGTCCGCTGCCAAACTGGAACAGTACCAGGGCGGCAATCAAGGTGGTGACATTGGCATCCAGAATGGTTAGACTGGCCCGCGCATATCCCGAGTCCACAGCTGCCAGGGGCGTTTTACCCAGGCGCAGCTCCTCTTTGATACGCTCGAAAATCAAAACATTGGCGTCCACCGCCATGCCGATGGTGAGAATGATACCGGCGATACCCGGCAGGGTCAGGGTGGCGCTGAAGGCGGCCAGCCCGCCGGCGACAAGCACGATATTGACCAGCAGGGCGATATTGGCCACGATACCCGACCCTCTATAGTAGAGCAACATGAAGATGATCACCATCGCGCCGCCGATGAGCATGGATATCAGGCCCTTGCGGATGGAATCTTCTCCCAGCGTAGCCCCCACGGTTTTTTCATACAGGATATTCACCGGAGTGGGAAAGGCTTCCCGCAGGATCAAGGCCAGGCTTTTGGCGCTCTGGTCGGTGTAGTTGCCGGTTATGCGGCCGGTGCCCACGATTTTGGATTGAATAACGGGCGCGGAATAGACCTCGCCGTCCAGGACGATGGCCAGGCGTTTGTTGATATTTTGCTCGGTAATCCTGGCAAAGATTCGTGAACCTTTGGCATTGAACTTGATGCCCACTTCGGGACGCCCCGACTGGGGGTCGAAATTGACCCGCGCCTCGGAGAGGTACTCCCCGGTGAGCAGGGTCTCCTTTTTCAGCAGGATCGGCCTGCCGGCCATTTCTGGATCATCCTTACGATAGTAGTAGATGCGGCTGCCCGGCGGTACATTGCCCTTGATGGCTTCGCGCACATCGCCTGTTTCATCCACCAGTTTAAACTCCAGGTTGCCGGTACGCCCTATCTCCTTGCGCGCCCGCTCGGCATCGATGACCCCCGGCAACTGGACGATGATGCGTTTTTCCCCCTGGGGTCGAATATCCGGCTCCCGGGCGCCATATTCATCCACGCGGTTGCGGATTTTCATAAGCGCTTTTTCAGCGGCCATCTTCTTGACGCGGTCGATCTCCTCGGCCTTGAAGACCATTTTGACGGTCTGATCGCCATTGGCGGTGGCAGCGGTCACCGTATAGTCCCTGAATTCATCGGCGATCAGGCCCTGAGCTTCCTCTGGTTCGGCTTCGGGACGCAGGGTGATGACTATGGTCGTGGCGCCGGACCTTCTCACTCCCCTGACGCGGATATGGTTCTTGCGCACGAAGCCGCGCAGCTCCTCAAAAGAGCGATCGACGGCGTTCTCCACCGCCTTGTCGGTATCGACTTCAAGAACCAAGTGCATGCCGCCCTGTAGATCGAGCCCCAGGTTGATCTTTTTCTTGGGCCAAAGGGTAGGTGCCGGCATCTCTTGGAGGGCCATCTGGATAGTGGGCAGCACGTATACCACGGCCGTGAGCAGGACGATGACCACAATGATGTGACGCCAGGAAGTTATCTTCAATGCTCCGTTCCTCTTTTGCTACTGTTTGCATTCCATTGGCGGGCCGGGCAACGGTTGCCTGGAAAAGATGCCCCGGAAAAGCTTATTTTTTTTCTGACTTGGTTTTTTTCTTGTCCGGTGCCGCTGCCTGATCTTTGGGCTGGGCCAGGCTGGCAACGTGACCGCGGCTGACCTTAACCCTTACCTTATCGGCGATTTCCACGGTCAGGGTTAGTTCGCTGATGCCCGTTATGCGACCATGTAATCCGCCTGTGGTGATGATGCGGTCACCTTTTTTCAGGCTGCTGATCATTTCGCGATTGGCCTTTAGTTTTTTCTGTTGCGGCCTGATCAGAAAAAACCACATGACGCCGAGCATTAGAATTATCGGCAACAGTGGAGTGGACAGTAAGCCGCCACCGCCTTCTGCGGCCGTGCCCCCAGCTTGACCCATAGCATAAGCGATATCCATTTTTGAGATCCTCCCTTTTTGTCGTCTAATGGCTTACAAACAAGGCCAAGTTCACTCCTTCAGGTGAAATCAGCACTTGTTTCCAAGTCCGCTTGTTTTGGCGTGTCGGTCCCAGGCACGTTGTATCCAGGGGCCAGTAAAGGCATCCATCCGTAATTGTGTGACAAAAAATAATC
>CAZGPF010000070.1:0-6920 GCA_964527275.1 uncultured Desulfosarcinaceae bacterium | reverse complement strand
GGGTGATGCGATTGAACAAGGTGGATTTTCCCACATTGGGGCGTCCGATGATGGCAACGATGGGTTTCATTTTTATTTGCTATCACCCATTTTCGAGACGCTCCCACAGCAATGCGCCAATGGTCTCGCTGACGCTATTAAGATTTTGCAGCAACCTCTCACGCTCGGTGGGGCCGGCGCTGTCGGTGACGCCCTTGATCATGGTCCAGGGTACCTGGTACATGGCCGCCACCCTGGCGATGGCGGCACCTTCCATATCCACCAGATCGCCGAAGGCGGCCAGTTGGTCGCGTCTGTCCAGGTCGAATACGGGCATGTCGCTAGTGACAAGGCGCGCAGACGGCAGAGCCCAATCGATCTGGCCCTCGCTGGTCAAGGGCCGGGGCCTCTTGCCCATGACCCTATGGTCGCCCTCCACGACGCTGGCTATGCAAAAGAGGCGTCCCGGCGTAAAGCGGGGACCATCACGCAATGCCCCGCAGGCACCCGCATTGATGATCTCCGTGGCCCGCTGCTCGCGTATCAGGCTCTGGCAGGCCACGGCGGCCAAAACCTTGCCCATGCCGCTCACAGCCGCAAGCAGCATGGGCCGCGAGGCGATCTGATAAACGAAGATGGGCTGCTTGCACATTAGGAGGGCCTGACCCCGCTCTAGGAATGGCCTGGCTTCGGTATGGGTGGCAAATAGCAATCCAGTCATGGGATCAATCCCCTCTGGCGGGCCCTGGTCTCCATGGCGGCGATGGCCGCGCGCCCAGCATCCCCGTGATCGAGGCTGTACTCATTGACGAAGGTCTGAATGTGGGCCTCCAGAACCTGAGGCCTCATCTCCTGAGCATAGGCCCGAATATAGGGCAGAGTTAAAGCTGGCTGCTCTTGGGCCCGCCGGACGCTCCGGCGTATGGCCATCTCCACTTGCCGCGCCAGGTCTTCGGGATGTCGGCGGTGAATGGCGATGCAGCCTAAGGCAATGGGCAGAGCGGTCTGCTCCTCCCACCAGGCGCCCAGGTCCACCACCTGATGGAATCCGGCCTCCTGGTATGTGAAGCGACTCTCGTGGATGACCACGCCGCAATCTGCCTCGCCACTTTGCACAGCCTCGAAAATACGATCGTAGGCGATGAAACTACGCTGGTGTGACTCCGGCGACCAGAGGCGTAACAGCAGGTGGGCGGTGGTCCAGCGTCCCGGCAGCACGATGCGGCTAGACGCCATATCTTCCCGGGTCAGAGGAGTTTTAGCGATCACCACCGGACCGCGGCCGAAGACCAGAGACCCGCCGCTGGAGAGCAGGCGGTACCGCTTCTGAACGGCCAACCAGGCGAACAGAGAGAGCTTGGTCACGTCGAGCAGACTGTCAAACGCCATCTGGTTGAGGATCTCCACGTCGTGGAGTTGGGCCCGCACATGATAGCCGGGTATCCTCACCGGACCGTTAACCAGCCCATCGAAGATAAAGGTGTCGTTGGGACAAGGAGAAAAACCCAGAGTCAGCAAGGGGTTGCATTGTGAGTTCATGTGGATTCTTCAGTCGATGTCGCTACTTATGGTCTCCACTGCGGGATATCCCAGCAATGCATTGACATCGCGCGCCAGGGCCGGGCCGGGTCGCAGGCACCATTGCTCATCCATGGCCAGTGTGGCCTCCACCTGGCCAGCAAGCCTGAAGCGAATCAGGGCCTGACAATCTCCGGGGTGGCGTCGGATGAGATCGCGAAATTGGGCCAGCAGGGACTTATCCGTCCGGTTGGCGTCGATATTGAATTGGATCCTGGAGGTCCACATGGTCTCGGCCTCGTCCATGGGAATAATCTTGTCGGCCAGGACCTTGGCTCCCTTCTCGTCCGTCTGCACCTTGCCCTGAACCAATATGGGACGGTCGGCGCCGAGCAGATCCTGGCAGGCGCTGTAGACCGACGGAAAGACAATCACCTCCACGCTGCCTTGCAAATCTTCCAACTGGATGAAGGCCATCGACTCTTTGCGCTTGGTGAGAATGACCTTGCTGGTGGTGATCATGCCACCGATCCTGACTGTTTTTCCCTCTCCGACATCCGACAGATTTGCGGTATGGGCCGTGGAGAACTGGGCCAGAGTGTTTTCATGCTGGGCCAGGGGATGACCGGAAATATAAAAACCCAGGGCCCCTTTTTCCCTGTTGAGACGCTCTTTTTCTTCCCACTCCGCGATGTCGGGTAGCACCGGCTTGGTAATCGACAGATTGCACCCCGCGCCGTCATCAAAGAGCCCCATCTGGGGATCGCAACGCTCCTTCTGGACCTTCTGGCCATACTCCAGAGCCTCTTCCAGGATGGCCATCATCGCCGACCGGCGGGCACCGGTAGCGTCAAACGCGCCGCAAGCGATCAGGCCATCCACCACGCGCTTGTTGACCTTACGCGGATCCATCCGTTCACAGAAGTCAAACAGCGATTCAAAGAGACCGTTTTTGCCGCGTTCTTCCACGATGGCTTCCACGGCGCCCTCGCCCACATTCTTAACCGCTGTCAATCCAAAGCGAATCTTTCCCGCAGACACGGTGAAAGTCGTATAGCTGGTGTTGACATCTGGGGGCAGCACCTCGATCTGATGGGTGCGGCACTCGTTGATATACTTGACCACGCCGTCGATGGAGTGCATCTCGCTGGTGAGCAGGGCGGCGATAAACTCCACCGCATAGTGGGCCTTGAGGTACGCAGTCTGATAGGCGATCAGGGCATAGGCAGCGCT
Organism: uncultured Desulfosarcinaceae bacterium; assembly: GCA_964527275.1. Lineage (GTDB taxonomy): Bacteria > Desulfobacterota > Desulfobacteria > Desulfobacterales > Desulfosarcinaceae > JARRKU01. The sequence goes on along the minus strand of CAZGPF010000070.1, from coordinate 4,190 downwards.
GTGGGATTTGTTGAAACCATAGCCACCAAACTTCTCCATGATATCGAACAGAGCCACGGCCTTGGCCTCGTCGTATCCGTTATTGACCGCCCCCTTGACGAACTTCTCGCGATGCTCTGCCATCATGCCGGGGATCTTCTTGCCCATGGCTTTTCGCAGGCCATCGGCGTCCGCCATGGTATAACTTGCTAGCTTGGAGGCGATCTCCATCACCTGTTCCTGGTATACGATGACCCCGTATGTCGCCTTGAGGATCGGTTCCAGGTCGTCGATCTCATAGGCGACTTGTTTGCGGCCGTGCTTGCGCTCCACGAAATCCTCCACCATGCCGCTGTCCAGCGGACCGGGACGATAGAGGGCCACCAGGGCGGTGACATCATCGAAATGCTCCGGCTTGAGGCGCGCCAGCAGATCTTTCATACCCGAGCTTTCCAGTTGAAACACGCCGGTGGTGTCTCCCGTGCCAAGCAGTCGATAAGTCGCAGGATCTTCGAAGTCAATGCTGGATAGATCGAGCGCGGGTTTGCCCTGGTCCTTAATGATTCGCAGGGCATTGTCGATGACGGTGAGGTTGCGCAACCCCAAGAAATCAAACTTCACCAGGCCGATGTCATTCACCAGCTTCATATCCAGTTGGGTGACGGCCTCGCCATTTTTACCTTTATATAGAGGCAGGTACTCCACCAGCGGTTTATCGCTGATCACCACCCCGGCGGCGTGCGTGGAGGCGTGGCGCGGCAGCCCTTCCAGGGTCCTGCAGATGGCAATCAGGTCGGCCACCTCGGGGCGGCTGCGTTGCAATTCGCGCAATTTGGGTTCCTGTTTCAGGGCCTGGTCCAACGAGATATTGAGTACATCGGGCACCAGCTTGGCAATGATGTCCACCTCAGCCAGGGGAATGTCCAGGGCTCGGCCCACATCGCGAATCACCGCCCGGGTCTTCAGTTTACCAAAGGTTATGATCTGGGCCACGTAATCGGAGCCGCCGTAGCGTCTGCTCACATAATCGATAACCTTGTCGCGGCCGTTGATACAAAAGTCGACATCGATATCCGGCATGCTGATGCGGCTGGGATTGAGGAAACGTTCGAAGATCAAGCCATGTTCGATGGGGTCCAGATCTGTGATGCCCAGGCTGTAGGCCACCAGGCTGCCCGCAGCCGATCCTCGTCCGGGACCAACCGGAACGCCGTTGTTCTTAGCATAGTTGATAAAGTCGGCCACGATGAGAAAATAGCCGGGAAAGTCCATCTTTTTGATGATGCCGATCTCATAGTCCAGGCGCTTGTCGTAGACCGCGCGTTCGGCATCCGGGTTTTTGGTCTGAATAAGAGCCCATACTCGCTTGAAGCCCTCCTCGACCTGGCGCTCGAACAGCTCTGCGGCGCTCAGCTCGCCGGAATCCGGGAACTTGGGAAAACGGTAGGTATTAAAATCGAACTCCACCCGGCATCGGTCTGCGATCGCAACGCTATTTTCGACGGCACCCGCATACTCCTTGAAAGCCTCGACCATCTCCGTCTTGGATTTGAAGTAGAGTTGATCGGTGCCAAACCGGAAACGGCCGGCATCGTTAACGGTCTTGCCGGTCTGGACACATAGCAGCACGTCGTGAGCGCGCACATCTTCTTTGTTTAGGTAGTGACAGTCGTTAGTGGCCACCAACGGGATTGAGAGCCTGGCGCTCATCTCCCGCAGGGCCTGGTTGACTCTCTCTTGGTCGGGGATACCGTTGTTCTGGATCTCCAGGAAGAAATTACCCTCACCGAACAAGCCCTGATAAGCCAGGGCGGCCTCGTCGGCCTGCTCGCTGCGGCCACTCCGGATGAGCATGGGTATCTCGCCATGCAGACAGGCCGACAAGGCGATCAGGCCTTCGGCATGAGCGGCCAACAGCTCCTTATCGATACGCGGCTTGTAGTAGAAACCCTCCAGCTGGGCCTTGGTGGCCAGCTTGCACAGGTTGGAGTAGCCCTGCTGGTTTTCGGCCAGCAGAACCAGATGGCGCAGCCCCTTGGCATCCAAGGATGTCTTGTCGGCTATGGTGCGGGGGGCCACATAACATTCGCAACCTATTATGGGCTTGATATCGGCTTCGATGGCCTTCTGGTAGAACTCCAGTGTGTTGAACATGGTGCCGTGATCGGTAACGGCCACGGCCCGCATGTCGAACTCCCTGGCGCGCTGGAACAACGCATCCAGCCGTATCGCGCCGTCTAAAAGGCTGTACATGGTATGCACGTGCAGGTGGACGAAATCGGTCATATTATTGATCCACCCAGTAGTTGGGTGCCTCTTTGGTGATGATGACATCGTGCACATGGCTTTCGCGCAAGCCGGCAGCGGAAATTTTGGTAAAACGCGCCTTCTCCCGCAGGTCAGCGATGGCGCGACAGCCAACATATCCCATGCCCGCCTTGAGCCCCCCTATCAACTGGTGAATGTTGGCGCTCAGGGGGCCGCGATGGGGCACCCGTCCCACGATGCCTTCGGGAACCAGCTTGTTGTCTTCTTCCTGTTCTGTCTGATAGTAGCGATCCTTGCTGCCCTTCTGCATCGCCTCCAGGGACCCCATGCCGCGGTAGACCTTGTAGCTGCGCCCTTGAAACAGGATGGTCTCTCCAGGACTCTCGTCGGTGCCGGCAAAGAGGCTGCCGATCATGACCGCATGCGCGCCGGCGACGATAGATTTTGTCAAATCACCGGAAAACTTGATGCCGCCGTCGGCGATCAGGGGCACGCCGGTCTTGTCGGCTACCTCTTTGCAGTTCATGATGGCGCTCACCTGGGGCACGCCGATGCCGGCGACGATACGGGTGGTGCAGATCGAACCCGGTCCAATGCCTACTTTGATTCCGTCCACCCCAGCCTCGACGAGGTCCTGGGCTCCCTTGGCGGTGGCCACGTTCCCGGCAACGAGTTCGATTGAGCTAAATGTGGCTTTGAGTTCCTTGACGGCATCGATGACATTCAGGGAGTGGCCATGGGAAGTGTCGATGCACAGGACGTCAGCACCGGCATCCAGCAGGGCCTGGGCGCGCTTGGTACGGTCTGCTCCCACGCCGATGGCGGCCCCGACCCTCAGACGCCCCATATGGTCTTTACAGGCGTTGGGGAATTTTTTTATCTTTTCAATATCCTTGATGGTGATCATACCCTTTAGGCGTTCGTTGGCGTCCACTACCAGTAGTTTCTCGATACGATGTGCGTGCAGCAACTTCTTGGACTCTTGCAGGCTGATGCCTTCCTGGACGGTGACCAGATTATCCCTGGTCATCACCTCTGAGATTCTCTTGTGCATATCGCTTTCAAAACGCAGATCCCGGTTGGTGACGATGCCCACTAGTTGATCTCCCTCTGTCACCGGCACGCCGGATATATGGTATTTGGCCATCATACCCAGCACCTCCTCTACAAGCTGGTCTGGGTTGATGGTCAAGGGATCGACGATCATGCCGCTTTCCGATTTTTTGACTTTGTCCACCTCCATGGCCTGGCTGTCGATGCTCATATTGCGATGGATAAACCCCAATCCGCCTTGCCGTGCCATGCTGATTGCCGTTTCCGATTCCGTGACCGTGTCCATGGCCGCGCTGACGATGGGAATATTCAACTTTAGATTGCGGGTCAGCTGGGTACCGGTGTCGCAATCTTTGGGCAGCACGTCCGAGTAGTCGGGTAGTATCAATACATCATCAAAGGAGTAACTCTCCTCGGGTGAAATCTTGTTCATCGGAACCTCCGTAGCCGTGTAGAAATGGTCTATAAAAATTGCAGCGACTAATTGCGGTTTAGTACCAAGCGCAAGTTATGAATGCGGCTATAGGCTTTTAAAATGATTATGGCAAGGGTAGAGCGTGAAGATCATAGAGCAGGATATCTCCTACCAATAACAGAGCCAAAATTTGAACATAAATGGTTTTATTACCACACATTAAATGAAATTCATCAAGCTCAATTGCTCAATTATCTGAAAGCAACTCAACTTCCTTTAGGATTACTAATAAACTTTGGCACCCCTAAAGTACAAATTAAAAGAATGGTAAATGACAAATAATTATCCGTGTTCATCCGTGTTCATCTGTGGTTAAAAAAAGTGAACCACAGATGAACACAGATAGACACAGATTAAATAAAAGTAACTACTCAGCGTAATGGCAAAAAGCACAAAAAAAGCACGAACTGTAACT
>CAZGPF010000069.1:0-6965 GCA_964527275.1 uncultured Desulfosarcinaceae bacterium | reverse complement strand
ATTTGCGCAGAATAGACCCGGCAACGAGCTTGTGCCGGCTCTATGGGCTTCAAGAGGTGGATTGGGATGCGCCATAGAGCTTATGACATGCAACGCCACTGACAGGAGAGAGAACCGATGCCCAAGATCAAAACCAACCGCTCAGCCGCCAAGCGCTTTAAAAAGACCGGCGGCGGCAAGTACACCTTTGCCAAATCACACGCCAGCCACATATTGACCAAAAAAACTACCAAGCGCAAACGGGCCCTCAGGAAGGCGCAAACCATAAAGGCCAGCGACTTGAAAGCGGTACGGCTGCTGCTACCCAACGGCTAAACCGAAGCCTGCGCGCTGGAGGGCGCCAATCGCCGGCAGCCGCGAAGGCGCAGCCGGGATGCAAACAAGGAGAATTCAATGCGTATCAAGAGAGGATATAAAGCCCGCAGACGCCGCAACAAGGTGTTGAAGCTGGCCAAAGGTTATCGCGGCGGGCGCGGCAGGCTGTACCGCACCGCCGCCGACGCGGTGGACAAGGCCCTTATGTACGCCTATCGCGACCGCCGCCGGCGTAAACGCGATTTTCGGCGTCTATGGATCATCCGCATAAACGCGGCCGCCCACATGAACGACATCTCATACAGCCGGTTTATTCACGGCCTCAAGAGAGCCGAGGTGACCCTGGATCGAAAAATACTGGCCGAACTGGCCATATCCGACCCCACCGGTTTTGCGAAAATCGCCGCATTGGCCGCACGGCAGTAGTCTTTAAGCCATATACGCCCCTCTTCACGGCCGCCGCGCCCCAAGCCGAGGCGGTCGCCGTTATCTCCACAACTTGCATGCAGAGACGAAAAGTGGCCCCAACTATCGATCAAATCTATGCCAGGGCAGTTCAAGAGATCGAGTCGGCGGACAGCGCCGGATCGATCCGCAGCCTGCAAACCAGGTATCTGGGCCGCAAGGGCGTGGTCACCCGGTTCCTGCGCAACATCTCAAACCTGCCGTCCGAAGAGCGCCCCACCGCAGGCAAGCAGGCCAAACAGGTCAAACAGAAAATCGACGCCGCCTGTCGCCAGGCACTCGAAGACTTGCAAAGTGTGTCGGGGGATATCGAGGACGCCATCGATGTCTCCCTGCCCGGCCGCGTCCTGGCAGCCGGCTCGCTGCATCCAATCACCCAAATCACCTGGCAGATCTGTGATATTTTCGCGCGCATGGGCTTCGATGTGGTCGAAGGCCCAGAGGTGGAGAGCGACTACTACAATTTCGAAGCCCTCAATATACCCAAAAACCATCCGGCCCGAGACATGCAAGATACGTTTTACGTCTCGCAAGAGATTGTGTTGCGCACCCATACATCGCCGACCCAGCCGAGGGTGATGGAAAAAAAAGGGCCTCCGGTGCGCATCGTTGCGCCGGGCAAGGTCTACCGCCGCGATTCGGATCTGACCCACACCCCCATGTTCCACCAGGTGGAGGGCCTTCTCGTAGACCGAAAAGTCTCCTTCGGTGATTTAAAGGGCGCCCTCACCAGTTTCGCGCACCAGATGTTCGATCCCGCCACGCGGCTGCGCTTTCGTCCCAGCTTCTTTCCCTTTACCGAGCCTAGTGCCGAAGTCGATATTCAGTGTGTCATCTGCCGTGGAAAGGGGTGCCGCGTCTGTTCCCGGACCGGGTGGCTAGAGGTGATCGGGGCGGGGATGGTCCATCCGGCGGTTTTCGAAAACATGAACTACGACACATCCCGCTATACGGGGTTTGCCTTTGGCATGGGAGTCGAGCGTATTGCCATGTTGAAATATCGCATCGAAGATATTCGCAGCTATTTCGATAACGACATCCGCTTTTTGCGGCAATTTTAACCTCTTCGCGTTTGCGGCGCGCTGCACTAATGTTTGAGGAACTATGAAAGTAAGTCTTAGCTGGCTTCGAACCTATACCGACCTTGAAATGGACGTCGGCCGCCTGGCTCACAAGCTCACCATGGCCGGGCTGGAGGTCGAGGCGGTTTATGACCGCTACGCCTTCCTGGACAATGTGTTGGTGGGCCGCATCACCGCCGTTGGTTCCCACCCCAGGGCCGACAAGCTGACCCTGTGCCAGGTGGAGACCGGAGAGCGGCAACATCGCGTGGTGTGCAAAGCGCCCAACGCGGCCCAAGGCATGCTGGCCCCCCTGGCCCTGCCCGGTACAGTTCTCATCGACGGCTCTATTTTGACAGCCGCCACGATCCGCGGTGAACACTCGCACGGCATGCTGTGCAGCGAGGCAGAGTTGGGCCTGGGGCCGGACGGCTCCGGATTGATGGCGCTGGATGGAAATTTGACCCCGGGAACGCCCCTCAACCGAGCGCTGAATCTCAGCGACCCGGTACTGGATATCGACCTGACCCCCAACCGACCCGACTGCCTGAGCTTCATCGGCATTGCCCGGGAAATTGCCGCTTTTCAGGGAACGTCCCTGCGGCGACCGGCCATCGACCTGCCCGAAACCCAGGGCCATATCAAAGATCACGCCTCGGTGGTCATCGAAGCGCCGGACCACTGCCCGCGTTACACGGCGCGTCTTATGGAGCAGATCACCGTCGGTCCGTCGCCGTTCTGGCTCCAGGACCGGCTGCTCTCGGTGGGGTTAAGGCCCATCAACAACCTGGTGGACATCACCAATTTCGTTATGCTGGAAACCGGACAGCCGCTGCATGCCTTCGATTTCGATCAACTGGCCAAGAAGCGTATCGTAGTGCGCACCGCACGAAAGGGAGAACTCTTTTCCACCCTGGACGAGAAGGAGCGCCAACTCGACCCGCAGATGGTGATGATCTGCGACGGCCAAAGAGCGGTGGGCATCGGCGGTGTCATGGGAGGCATGAACTCGCAAATCGAGCCCACGACTACCCGTGTATTGCTTGAAAGCGCCTACTTCGATGCTGCCAGCATTCGCAAAACCGCCAAGAAATTGGGCCTTAACACCGACGCCTCCCATCGCTTCGAACGTGGGATGGATGCCGGCGGCACCCTGTTGGCCATCGACCGGGCGGCGGCGCTGATGACCGAGCTGGGCAAGGGCCGGCTGAGGGGTGGCACCATCGATATTCAGCACTCTGTGCCCCAACCGCCGGTGATCGAGCTTAGCGTCAGGGCCACCAATCGGGTCCTGGGAACCGATCTGAAGATGGATCTGATGGCCGGCCTGTTGAAGTCCGTCGAGTTCGGCGTCAGACCCATGGACGACCAGACCATCAGGGTGCGCACCCCCAGTTTCCGCGTGGATGTCAGCCGGCCCCAGGACCTGATGGAAGAGGTGGCCCGCCTGTGGGGCTATGAAAAGATACCCACCACCTTTAGCGCCATCCCGGTGAAGAGTGCCGCGCCCCCGAAATGGTTGCTCCGGTGTCGGCGCGTGCGTGAATTGTTAGTCGGGCTGGGATTTTCAGAGGCCATCAACTACAGTTTTATCCACTCCGCATCCTGCGACCGGCTGGAATTTGGCGAGGATGACCCTCGTCGCCGGACGGTCAGGCTTCTCAACCCCCTGACCGAAGACCAGACCGTGCTGCGCACCAGCCTGATTGCCGGGCTGCTGGAAACCATGCAGCGCAACATCGTGCGCCAATCCAAGACCCTGCGCCTCTTTGAAATTGGCAATATCTACCTCGCCACCCATGCCGACGCCCAGCCCGATGAGCAGGAGATGCTGGCCGGCCTCTGGACCGGACAGCGACAAAGCGACGGCTGGTATGCCAGGCCGGAAGCGTGTGACTATTACGATCTTAAAGGTGTGGTAGAGACTCTGCTGACATCCCTCAAGGTGCGCGATACGCAATTTGCCCGTCTGGAGACGGACCAATGCACCTACTCCCGGCCCGGGGCCAGCGCCGAGATCCGGATCGCGGGAGAGACCGTGGGCCTAATCGGAGAGGTTCGTCCGCGAGTACTAAAAACCTACAACTTAAAACAGGCCGCCTTTGTATTCGAACTCAATTTACGACAGTTGCTCGAACACGTTCCCGATGTTGTATTTGCCAGGCCTCTGTCGAGGTATCCATCCGTAACCCGGGACGCCACCCTGATCGTCGACCAGAAGGTGGAGGCCAACACGCTGATCAGGCATGTGCGGCAATTGGATCAAAGCCTGGTGGAAGATGTGCGGCTTTTCGATCTGTTCCATGGCCATCCCGTGCCCGTGGGTCATAAAAGCGTCTCATTGAGAATCGTTTACCAATCGGAGACCCAAACATTGGAGGACGACAGCGTAAACCGGCTCCACAAAGAGATCACCGCAAAACTAGTAGCGCACTTTAAAGCCAGTCTGCCTGCATAGGATCTAAGCAAAAGCTATGGGCTGCATTAGGGGCGGAGATATACCTTAGTATTATCTGCTCCGTCTATGCGTACCAAATTATCTTCAAGCCTGTAATTGTGCAGCCCGGACTCGTGATTTGGAAAGGAGCGGAAATGGCCGCGCCACCATCAAATCCTTCCCACATGCCGGACAAGCTCTACTATCGCATTGGCGAAGTCAGCCGTATCACCGGATTGCAGGCTTCGGTGCTGCGCTTTTGGGAGAACGAATTCCCTCGCATTAGCCCCCAGCGGACCGACGCCGGGCAGCGGCTCTACCGCCGCAAGGAGGTGGAGTTGATCCTGACCATCAAGCATCTTTTATATGATCAGAAGTTTACCATCAAAGGTGCCCGTCAGTATCTCAACTCCAAACCCGGACCCGCACCGGGAGAGGACCACAAAAAGTGGGCGCGCCAATTGAGAGCCGAACTGCGCCGCATTCGCGACCTGCTGGACTGAATGCTGGCGGCCGGGAAATTGCGCATGCTTGCGGTTGACATGGCCCCCTGATTGCCTTATAAGGTGCCTTTGGTTGGCGGGCATAGCTCAGCTGGTAGAGTACAAGCTTCCCAAGCTTGGTGTCGCGAGTTCGAATCTCGTTGCCCGCTCCACCAAGAAGTCCGGCTCTTCATCCGCATCGTGGTGAATCAAGGCATGGTTTCAATCAGTTGCGACGAGGAAGTTAGCATCATGTGAAGAGCGATTAACGGATACTTGTATCCAGCACGTTAATTATTCGTTTTATCCAGAGGGACGGGCTTCAAGCCCGTTTTTGTTTTTTCGCCAGGAGCGCGCAAAAGATTATGAGCAGCCACGAGGCCACAAAAACAATCCCGGTTGGGAGTATGGCCTTCAGACCGATCTTGAAAAGAGTATGGCAAATGGCCGAACCCCTCTGTCGAGAGGAAGGCATGGAGCTGGTACATGTCGAATTTGGCAGCGAACACGGCGGGCGGATTTTGCGTCTCTATCTGGACAAGCCGGGCGGGGTAACCCTGGACGACTGTGCCAACATCAGCCGCCAGTTGGGCGATATGCTCGATGTCGGGTTGGAGAACGAAGCCTCCTATCGGCTAGAAGTCTCATCTCCGGGGCGTGAGCGCCCCTTGGGAAAGTCAGAAGATTTTAAACGTTTCCAAGGCAGCCGGGTCAAGATTCGCACGTCGGTTGCGCTGGAAGGACAAAAGAACTTTAGCGGCACATTGGACGGCGTGAGTGGCTCGACCGTTCGACTAAAAATGCAAAACCGTTCGGTCGCCATCGCACTTGAAGAGGTCGTTAAAGCGCATCTTATCAATATGAATGGAGAGAGCCCATGATTATAGCGGACATCAAGCGGGTCGTCGAACAAGTCAGCCGCGACAAAGGCATCGAGCGCCCAATCCTGATTGCGGCCCTTGAAGAGGCGCTGGTCAGCGCGGCTCGCAAAAAGTTTGGCCCCCAGGTCGATATCGAAGCCCATTTCAACCCTGAAAACGGCGAGATCGAAGTCTTTCAGTTCAAGGAGATCGTGGACGAAGTGGAAGACCCGGACCTGCAAATCACCTTTCAGGAAGGCCGCCTCCTCGATCCCGAGTGCGAAGTGGGCGACAGCCTGGGCACCAAGATGGATGCTACCACCTTTGGCCGCATCGCCGCCCAATCAGCCAAGCAAGTCATTATCCAGAAGCTTAAAGATGCCGAGCGGGATGCGGTGTATGCCAATTTCATCAACCGCAAGGGCGAGATCATCAACGGGATCGTGCAACGCTTTGACCGCGGTGAAATCATCGTCAACCTGGGTAACACCGAAGGCGTGGTGCCGGTACGCGAGCAGGTGCCGAGGGAAGGTTACCGCCGCGGGGATCGAATCCGCGCATTGATCCTGGACGTATTGTACGAATCCCGCAGGCCTCAAATCGTACTGACCCGTACCCATCCCGATTTCCTGGTTATCCTGTTTAAAACCGAAGTGCCGGAAATCGCCGAGGGCATCGTCGATATCAAGGGCGCGGCGCGAGAACCGGGCATCCGGGCCAAAATCGCCGTGGCTTCACAAGATTCGGACATCGATCCGGTAGGGGCCTGCGTGGGCATGAAGGGCAGCCGCGTTCAAAACGTGGTCCAGGAGCTGCGGGGCGAAAAAATCGATATCATCCCCTGGCATGTGGATGCCGCAAAGTTTGTCTGCAATGCGCTGGCGCCGGCTGAGATTGCCCGGGTGATCATCGACGAAGAGGACAGATCGATGGAGGTCATCGTCCCGGACGAATTTTTATCGGTGGCTATCGGTAAAAAAGGACAAAATGTTCGGCTGGCTTCCAAACTCACCGGCTGGCATCTGGATGTCAACAGCGAAGCCCAATACAACGACGCCATGCAGCGCGGCTACGAGTCTCTGCTCCAGATCAGCGGCGTGGGGCCCTCCATTGCCGACGCCCTGTTTGAAAAAGGATTGTACTCCGCCGATGAACTGGCCGTTGCCCTCGTCGAAGATCTGATTGAAGTCCGCGGCATCGGCGAAGAGAAGGCCCGCCAGATCGTAGACAGTGCCAAGCAGTGGGTCGCGGCAGCGCCCGAGCGGGAGGCTGCCGAAGCAGAAGCCAAGGCCCAGGCTGAAGCAGAAGCCAAGGCTGAAGCAGAAGCCAAGGCTGAAGCAGAAGC
>CAZGPF010000068.1:0-7035 GCA_964527275.1 uncultured Desulfosarcinaceae bacterium | reverse complement strand
AGTTCGTGCTTTTTTGTGCTTTTTGCCATTACGCTGAGTAGTTACCTTTAGATTTTGTAAAAACTGACCATGAAGCCCTATTCTAGAAACGAGCGCATAGCCGGACTGATTCAACAGGTATTGGCCGAACTGCTGCTCAAGCAGATCGGCGATCCGCGCCTCTCCCGGGCAACCATAACCGCCGTGAGGGTAAGCCGCGATCTGCGCATTGCCAAGATCTACTTTGCCACCGCCGGGGGTGAAGACAAATCCGGCGATGTGCTGCAAGGTTTTAACCGGGCCAAGGGGTTTTGCAAACGCCAGTTGGCCCAGCGGCTGGAACTGCGCTATACGCCCGACCTGAAATTCTTCTATGACGAGGTCATCGACCATGGCGCCCGGATCGAAGAGTTGCTCAAAACGGTGAAAGCCGATGACAAGAAAAATAGTTGACCAACTGCACAAAAGCCGCACGATTCTGGTGGCTTCGCACACCAAACCGGATGGTGATGCGGTAGGGGCCTTGCTGGCCTTTGGCCTGGCGCTGCGGGCTATGAACAAAGAGGTCTATATTTACAACCAGAGCCCCATCCCGGCCGTCTATCGCTTCCTGCCCCTGGTGAGCGCCATCCGCCAGGCCCTCCCCATGCCGGCGGAATTCGATGCGGTGGTCATTTTGGATTGCGGCGCCATAGAGCGCGTCGGCAGGCTGCAGAACCAGATCCGCAACGCGCCCATGATCATCAATGTGGATCACCATTTGACCAACACACGCTTCGGCCATCTGCGCCTGATCGATCCTGAGGCATGCGCCTCGGCCGAGCTCGTGTATCGCCTGATCACGATGCTGGCGGTCAAATTCGACCGACCCATGGCCACGGCCATCTATACAGGCATCCTGAGCGATACAGGCTCGTTTAGATTCTCCAATACCAACAAGGCGGCCTTTGCCATTTGCGCGGAGATGATCGCACACGGTGCCGATCCATATGATGTGGCCCAGCATGTATACGGTCACTACTCCCTTGGACGCATCAAGCTTCTCAACCTGGCGCTCGATTCGCTGGTGATTACCCCCAACGGCAAGATCTCGATCATGTCCGTGACCCAGGAGATGCTAAAAGTCACCGGCACCCAGGCCCAGGACATCGATGGCATCATCAATTACGCGCGACGTATCGAGGACGTGGAAGTGGCGGCCTTGATCCATGAAACCGACGTCGCAAAAGAGCTGCAAAGCGGCCGCGCCAATTACCATGTCAGCTTGCGCTCGGACGGGTTGGTGGATGTGGCCGGCATCGCGTCCCAGTTCGGCGGCGGCGGCCATGCCAATGCGGCCGGCTTCAACATGGCGGCGACATTGGAAGAGGTCAAGGCCCTATTGTTTAAACTCTCGCAAACCACACACGGCTTATGTGCGGTCAATTAAGCGGGGTGTTGGTGCTGGATAAACCGGCTGGCATTTCGTCGGCCCGTGCGGTCGCCAGGGTCAAAGGGCTGCTGGGCGCAAAAAAAATCGGGCATACCGGCACCCTGGACCCCTTTGCCACCGGTGTGCTGATATGCTGCACCAACCAGGCCACCCGCATTTCCCGTTTTCTTTTGCAAGGAGAGAAGACTTACCAGGCCGTGATGCGGCTGGGCATCGAAACCGATACCCAGGACGCCACCGGCCAGGTGACGCGCCGCAAACCTGTGCCGGACATGCAAACCGAGCAGGTAAGGCGGATCATCAAAGGGTTCGTGGGCCGGCAGATGCAGGCACCTCCGGTCTATGCCGCGCTCAAACATGAGGGCAAGCCCCTCTACAGGCTGGCGCGACAGGGAAAACCTGTTCAAAAGCCCGCTCGCCGCATCACGGTGACCTCTATCGACGTCAAGGCGGTGGCGCTGCCCGACATCCATTTTGAGGTTACCTGCTCCAGCGGCACCTATGTGCGCACCCTGTGCGCCGACATGGGCCGCGCAGCGGGATGCGGCGGCCACCTGCGCAGCCTGCGGCGCACGGCCAACAGTGGCTTTGGCATCGATCAGGCCCACACTCTGCCGGGATTGAAGACCCTGGATGCGTCCCGGCGGCAGGCGCAAACACTGATCCCCATGGCCGCGGCCCTGGAACGCATGCCGACATTCATAGCCAGCGGGGCCCTGCTGGAACTTGTGGCCCATGGCCGGCAATTGAGCCACGAGCAGATCCCAGCCGCATTGATTCAGGAGACGGGCGACAAGCTCCTCGCCGATCACGTCAAGGTGCTGGATGCCGAACTCAATATAAAGGCCGTGCTGAAAATTCCGCCGCACGGCGGAGTCTACGATTATTGTTGTGTTTTTAACTAATTCATTGCAAGATCCCGCCAAAGTTAAATAGTAACTACTCAGAGCACTTCATCTTCGGCCCTTCAGGCCTTTCCATATAGCGATGCTATTATGAAAAGACCTGAATGACCGAAACTAAAGCACTCTGAGCAGTTACAGTTCGAGATACAATCGTTATAGTTCGTGCTTTTTGCCATTACGCTGAGTAGTTACGTTAAATATTAAGGAGGAGAGAGAAAGTGGTATTATCGACCCAGAACAAACAAGAGCTAATCGAACAATATAAACTGCATGACACAGATACCGGGAGCCCCGAAGTGCAAATCGGGCTGCTGACCCACCGCATTAAATACCTTACCGAGCATTTGAAGATTCACAAAAAAGATCACCACTCACGCCGCGGCCTGCTCATGCTGGTCGGACGGCGGCGGCGCCTGCTCAACTATGTCAAAGACAACAACGTCGAGAGATACCGTACCATCATCCAAACGCTCGGGCTGCGGCGCTAGCCTCGCAGTCCGCGATCCGGACGGCTCGAGCTTAGGCGGCGTCTGGAGCGCAAACCCCTTCTGGCCCTCTTGCAACGTGGGGGCAGGAGAACAGGGTTTACGTTCAGGCGCCATCTCTGCCTTGCGTGCCGCTATCGTGCCGAGACATTCCTTTCGGCCACCAACATCAAGGAGAAAATAATGGAGAAAATTGTAAACGCGCGGGTGGGGGACAAAACCCTGACCATCCGCTCCGGCAAAGTTGCCAAACAGGCCGGCGGGTCCGTCGTCGTGCAGTACGGAGAGACCATTGTCATGGTAACCGTCGTGGCCGCCAATGAAGAGCGCGCGGCGAGCTTTTTGCCGCTGTCCGTCGAATATCAAGAGAAAATTTACGCCGCCGGGAGAATCCCGGGAAACTATTTCCGACGCGAGATCGGTCGTCCCAGCGAGAAGGAGACCTTGACGGCGCGTCTCATCGACCGCCCCATACGCCCCTTGTTTCCCAAACAGTGGCGCTATGAAACCCAGGTCGTGGCCACGGTACTCTCCATGGACCGCGAGAATGATCCCGACATGCTGGCCATGGTGGGCGCTTCTGCGGCACTCTGCATATCCGATATCCATTTCGCGGGCCCCATTGCCGGTGTGCGCGTGGCCCGTGTGGATGGCCAACTCATAGCCAACCCCACGCTGAGCCAGGCCGCCGAAGCCGACATCAACCTGATCGTCGCCGGTTCTAAAACCGGCGTGGTAATGGTCGAAGGCGGTGCGCGTATGGCCTCCGAAGCCGACATGCTAGAAGCGATCTTCTTCGGCCACGAGGCCATGCAGCCGCTGATTGCCATTCAGGACCAACTGGTGGCCGAACTAGGCAAGGCCAAACGGCCCTTCGAAGCGCCTGCCAGGGACGAAGACCTGGCCGTAAAGTTGCAGGAAATTGCCGCCGAGCGTATCGGGCAGACCCTCACGATCCCGCAAAAAATGGCTCGTTACGACGCCATGCGCGCCTTGAAGACCGAAATTTTCGAGTCCCTGGGAGAAGAGTACCATGAACGCAAAGGGGAAGTCTTCGCTACCCTGGGCGACATCCAGAAGAAGATCTCCCGTGACATGATCCTCGACAAGCGTCGGCGCATCGACGGACGGCGGTTCGATGAGATCCGACCCATCGACTGCGAAGTGGGCGTGCTGCCCCGTCCCCACGGAAGCGCCCTTTTCACGCGCGGAGAGACCCAGGTGTTGGGCGTTTTGACCCTGGGATCGTCCCGCGACGAACAGCGCATCGAAACCCTCAGCGGCGAGGAGATGCACCAGTTCATGCTGCACTACAACTTCCCGCCATACTCAGTTGGCGAAGTCAAACGCATGATGGGCCCCAGCCGGCGCGACATCGGCCATGGCGGCCTCTCTACCCGGGCCCTGGAAAAAGTACTGCCCGCCAGCGACGATTTCGACTATACCATTCGGCTGGTTTCCGAGGTGCTGGAGTCCAACGGCTCCTCCTCCATGGGCACGGTCTGCTCCGGCTGCCTGGCCCTGATGGACGGCGGCGTGCCGATCAAGGCGCCTGTCTCGGGAATCGCCATGGGGTTGATCAAGGAGGGCGATCAGGTGGTGATCCTATCCGACATCCTGGGCGACGAAGATCACTTCGGCGACATGGACTTTAAGGTCACCGGAACCAGCGAGGGCGTCACCGCCCTGCAGATGGATATCAAGATCCTCGAACTCTCCCGGAATATAATGGAAAAGGCCCTGGAACAGGCCCGCAAGGGACGTCTGCATATCCTCGACAGGATGATGGAGGCCCTCGACACCCCACGGGATAAGATCTCCCCATACGCGCCCAAGATCCTGACCATCAAAATCAACCCCGACAAGATCCGCGACATCATCGGCCCGGGGGGCAAGGTCATCCGCGCCATCCAGAGCGAAACCGATTCGCGCATCGACATCAACGATGACGGCACGGTCAAGATCGCCGCGGCCAACCAGGAGAACGGTGAAGCCGCCCTGGAGCAGGTCAAGGCCATCACCATGGACCCTGAAGAGGGCGCCATTTACGAAGGCAAAGTGGTCAAGACCACTGATTTCGGTGCCTTTGTCCAACTGACCCCGGGCACCGACGGCCTGGTGCATATCTCCCAGTTGGCCAACCACCGTGTCAACAAGGTAACCGACGTGGTTCGCGAGGGCGATGTGATTAAGGTCAAGGTCCTCGAGGTCTCCAAGGACGGCCGCATCCGCCTAAGCTACAAAGCCGTGCTGAATGAGCAAAAAAGAGGCGCTGAGCGCTAAAATCTTGCTCGCGACGGCGAATAAAGCATCTTTAGCCAATGGGTGAGGATGCCAATTTGGAGGCCTTAATAAGCTGCCATGGCCGATCTGATTATCGAAATAAAGCGCCTGCGCCCCGAACGCGACAGAGACATTCCCCTGCCCCGCTACATGACCCCCCATGCCGCCGGTATGGATATACGCGCAGCGCGGCAAGACCCCCTCTGCCTGGCGCCAGGCAGCATCGCCCTTATGCCCACGGGCTTTGCCATGGCCCTGCCCCAGGGCTTCGAAGCCCAGATCCGGCCGCGTAGCGGTCTGGCCGTTAAGCACGGCCTGACTGTGGTAAACAGCCCAGGCACAATCGACAGCGACTATCGCGGCGAGGTCAAGGTGGGCCTGATCAATCTGGGCCCGCAACCATGCACCATCGAGCGCGGCCAGCGCATCGCCCAGATGGTCATTCAACGGGTAGAGCGGGCGAAGATAGAGGTCGTCGAGGAACTGGACCGAACCCGGCGCGATTGCGGCGGCTTCGGAAGCACGGGGACGCGTTGAATTGTTAAATGCTCCATCCGCCCAATGCGCCCTCTCCATCTGCGTCCTGGCCAGCGGCAGCAAGGGCAACGCCATCTATGTCAGCGACGGCCATTGCGCCATCCTGGTGGACGCCGGACTATCGGGTATACAGATCGAGCAACGCATGCGGGCCGCCGGACTGGATATCCGGACTCTTAAAGCCATCGTAGTCTCCCACGAACACAGCGACCACATCCGCGGCGTGGGCGTCCTGTCACGGCGCTATGACCTGCCGGTATATATCTCCCGGGAAACCGCGACCGCAGCGACCGCGCAACTGGGAGCCATCCAGCGAACCCAATATTTCACTACCGGCCAACCCTTCGCCATCGACCATCTGACCGTGCACCCCTTTGCCCTCTCCCACGATGCCGCCGATCCCGCCGGATTCACCATCGCCCGCGATGGACATAAAATCGGCATCGCCACCGACCTGGGCATCGCCACCGGCATGGTCAGGCAGCATCTCAAATCGTGCGCCCTACTGGTCCTGGAAGCCAACCACGACCCGACCATGCTCATCGAAGGCCCCTACCCCTGGCCCCTGAAACAGCGCATCAAAAGCCGCGCCGGCCACCTCTCCAACGATGACACCTGTGCCCTGCTCGACGAACTTAAACACGCCAACCTGAACCACGTCATCCTGGCCCATCTAAGCGCAACCAACAACACCCCCGAAGTGGCCCTGAAGACCGTCGCGGCGACCATGAAAAAAAAGGACCGCTTCAAGCTGCACGTAGCCCACCAGGAACACTGCACCGACCTGATGGTCATAAGCGGTTTGCCAAAATGATCACCAGGTGAAGAAAACAGAGGGGGCAAGTCTTCATTCTGGACATGGGTGTTGGATATAAATACAAAACAGTGAATCGTTACGCCTGTAGAGGGCATGGAAATGGCACGGCCTTTGCGGATAACCTGCCCGGGTGCTTTTTATCATGTAACCTCTCGCGGCAACGAGCGTAGAGCGATATTCAAAAGCAATCGGGATCGCGAGAAATTTCTTGAATATCTCGAATCCGCGACGTGGCGCTATGATGCTGTCATGCATGCCTATTGCCTGATGGACAACCACTACCATCTGTTAGTGGAGACGCCGTCGGGAAACCTGCCGGGGGAGGGATGAGGGACGTCCCTACGGATATCGAGATATGGAGTTTTTCAAGGTTAAAATCCATGCAATTCACGAAGCGAAGTACGCTTTAGTCGGATGAACCAAAAGAAAACGCATTAAAGCTGTTGGAAAAAAAGTAATCAACATATCAAGGAACGTCCCCCATCCGTCTCCCGATTGGGACTTCCCACCCGAAAGCAGGGCACCCTATAAGAAGCGCCAGCGTAGACCCGGTCAGTGTCCAGCGACACGTTGGGCGGTATTATTCTTTACTTCAAT
>CAZGPF010000067.1:0-7149 GCA_964527275.1 uncultured Desulfosarcinaceae bacterium | reverse complement strand
CTCGACATCCTCAACACCGAAGGAGAGACGATGAACCAGTACAAGGTGCGTTTCCTGCCCCATGATATCCATACTCAAGTGGCTGCCGGCGAGAGTCTGATCCGGGCCGCCATGCAAATGGGGGTGCATATCAATGCCTCCTGCGGCGGCGATGGCGTGTGCGGTAAATGCCGGGTGGTAGTCGAAAAGGGGGCGGTCGAGGGCGGCATCTCCGAACATCTAAGCCAGGCAGATCGCGCAAAAGGCTACCGTCTGGCTTGCAGGGCTGCGGTAAGCGAAGATGTCACCATCCGCATACCGGTGGAGTCGGCCGTGGAGAGATCGCTCCTGTTACGTCCGACCCCCCGCAAAACCGCCAGGGTCAAACAGATGAACCTTGACGAAATAAAAGAGCAGGATCTGTTTGTGCCACCCATGGAGAAGCTCTACCTGGAACTTCCGCCTGCGGATGGCAACGATAACCTGCCCGATATCAGCCGCCTGGTCAACTATCTGCACATTCAGCACAATGAGGGCCGGCTGGTGATATCCCTGCCCGTGATCCGCAAAATACCGTCGGTGTTTCGCGAGCAGGAGTTCAAGGTAACCGTGACCGTGGCCCGGCCGGTGCGCGAAACGGGCAAAAACCAGATCATCAACGTGGAGCCGGGGAACACCACCGCTCAGAATTTTGCTATCGCCATGGATGTCGGCACCACCACGGTATATGGCGAGATCGTGGACCTGAACAGCGGCCGTGTGCTGGTGGAGGCTGGTAAATTCAACGGCCAGATAAGCTATGGCGAGGATGTGATCACCCGAATCATGTACGCGGAAAAACCTGGCGGTCTGGACAAGATTCAGCAGGTGGTGGTGGAGACCATCAACCAGGTTATCGCCAAAATCATCAAACAGGCCGGCATAGACCGGGGCAGTATTTCGCTCATGGCCCTGGCCGGCAACACCACCATGACCCAGTTACTGCTCAAGGTGGAGCCGCGCTATATCCGGCGGTCGCCCTATGTGCCGGCATCCAGGATCTATCCGCGCGTGCAGGCCCGCGATCTGGGCATCGATCTGGATGATCACATCACCGCCCTAGTCTATCCCCAGGTCTCCAGCTATGTGGGCGGCGACATTGTGGCCGGGGTCATGGGTTCGGGCATGTACCGTACCGCAAAAACGACCCTATTTCTGGATATCGGCACCAACGCCGAAGTGGTCATCGGGAACAAGGAGTGGATGGCGTGTGCGGCCTGCAGTGCCGGGCCGGCCTTCGAGGGCGGTGGCATAGAGTTCGGCATGCGTGCGGCCAGGGGTGCCATCGAGGATTTTTCTATCGACCCGCAAACCCTGGAGCCCATGATCGTGACCATCGGTAATGTG
Organism: uncultured Desulfosarcinaceae bacterium; assembly: GCA_964527275.1. GTDB lineage: Bacteria > Desulfobacterota > Desulfobacteria > Desulfobacterales > Desulfosarcinaceae > JARRKU01. The sequence goes on along the minus strand of CAZGPF010000067.1, from coordinate 5,784 downwards.
CGTCCTGCGGGCATCTGCGGATCGGGGCTGATCACCATCGCGGCTGTGCTGTTCGAGATGGGCGTGATCAACAATAAGGGTAAATTCGAGCGTGACCTGGGGACTTTGCGCATCCGGCAAACCAACGATGTCTGGGAATATGTGCTGGCCTATGAGCAGGAGACCCAAATCGACCGCGATATCGTAATCAACGAAATCGACCTGGAGAACTTGATCCGGGCCAAAGGCGCCATTTACAGCGGCTACATGACCCTGCTTGCGGAGGTGGGCATGGGTCCGGACGACATTGAACAGATCATCCTGGCCGGCGGTTTCGGCAGCTATGTGGATCTGAAAAATGCCATGACCATCGGCTTGCTGCCCGAGTTCGATCCCGAGAAGGTGGTCTATGCGGGCAATGCTTCACTGCTGGGCGCCCGTATTGCCGCCCTGACCAACAGCATCCGCCAGGAGGTGGTGGGCGTGGTCAATATGATGACCAACTTCGAGCTATCCGAAATCCCCTCATACATGGACAACTACGTGGCTGCCCTCTTTTTGCCCCACACCGATATGAACCGCTTTCCCAAGTTGGCGGCGCGTATGGAGTCGCGCACAACGGCTTTGGCTCAAATTCGTCAAGCAGGGAGACCGAACAGCTAAGAGACTATGGGATAGTCCCGGGCGATCCTTCTATAATATGATGGGGTCGAATTGTTCACCCCTCATCCCAGCGCTCACGCTCTATGGCCCCTTGTTTCTCATCCACGAAGTAGAACAGCACGGCGCCGGCCAGGAACAGCAACAGGATGGAGATGATTGAGGTGCGGGTGGCCAGCAGGCCGGCGGCGTGGATCTGTTCGGCGGTGGGGGCGGGGGGCAGCAGGAGACGTTTCGTGATCAGGCCGGTGACTCCCACGAATAAGGGCCCCATGATGGCGGCGAATTTGCCCAGCATGTTATAAAAACCGTAGAACTCCGCGCCGCAGTCAAGGGGAATCAGCCGTGAATAGTAGGAGCGGCTCAGGGCCTGGATGCCGCCCTGGACCAGGCCGATGACGCAGGCCAACAGATAAAATTCCCATGGCCGGGTCATGAAGGCCCCCCACACCGTGACCGCCATGTAGACGCCTAGGGCCAGGTAGATGGCGCGCCGCGCGCCCCAACGTGCGCTCAGGCGGCCGAACAGGATGGCCGACGGAAAGCCGATGAACTGGGTGATAAGTAAGGCTTTTATCAGGTCGTTTTGCTGGAAACCGATGGACATTCCGAAATCCACGGCCATGCGTATGATGGTATCCACACCATCGATATAGCACCAATAGGCCAGCAGAAATGTAAAAGCGGTCTTGAGCCGGCGAATGCGTTTCAACGTTGATCGGAACTGCCGCCAGCCCGCCACGATATGCCCGCCCAGCGAGGTCCGCTCACCTTTGGGCGCAGGCGGTACCCAGACAAAGGTGACCAGGGAGAAGATTCCCCACCAGAGGGCCACGCTGACGAAGGCGGCCTTGACGGCCTGGGTGGTGTTGGCCAGCCCGAAGAGCCGGGGATTGAGGGTCATGACCACGTTGCAGGCCAGCAGAATGCCGCCACCCAGATAGCCCAGGGCGTAGCCCAGGCTGGAGATCTGGTCGATACGCCGGGCCGGGGCCACCTGAACCAGGGTGGCGTCGTAGAAGATAACCGCGCCGGAATAACCGATAACCCCGATCATGTAGACGATCAGGGCCAGGGACCAGTGGTTTTGGGGAATCAATGCCAAGGCCGCGGTCATCAAGACCCCCAGGTAGGTGAAGGTGATCCACAACCCCTTGCGGCCGCCGCTCCTGTCGGCGATGGCGCCCAAGACGGGCGCCACCAGAGCCACCACCAGGCTGGCCAGGGCATTGCCCAGTCCCAAAAGGAGGGTGCTGACATTCACATCGAGGCCCTGGCACCAGTACTGCTTGTATAGGATGGGGAAAAAAACGGCCATCACCGTGGTGGCAAAGGCGGAGTTGGCCCAGTCATAGAGCGCCCACCCCCATATGACGCGGCGCTGGCGGTAATTTTCAGGTGACTTGGAAAGAGGCATTATTAGGTCCAGAGTTCAAGGTTCATGGATGCCAAGGCTATTGCAGGTTCATGATCTCCCGAGCTTGGTCAGGCGATGCAATCGCACGGCCAAGGATTGCGGCTCAAGCCACAATATGGAGCGTCTCAAAGAACAGCAGTTGGAGCTAGCTTAACGGTGTGAGCCCCCAGGCTCTCTTAGAGATCCTAACCCCCAGCTTGAGGCGCTGCTAAAAACAAAAGTGCGAAAAAATCTTGACACTATCTCTCAAAGGGAAACCACTCCCAGAGTCCGTGCCTCAACGCGGTTGCTATCATTATCCAAATAGAGATCGAATGCAAGCTGCCAATCCGATCCTGATCTCGACCTATATTTACCCAACAAGGCTTGAAGGTTGGCCCTCCTCAGCCGAAGGCCGGCATTACCCTTGCAAATTAACGGCGGCCAAACTATTTAATATGGATGCCACTTTTCAGGGGACTCTGTCGCAGGATCAACCAAGGCAGAGGGTGCCAATGCACCATCCATAATGTATCACTTCTTTGGCTTCGCCGGGCACCCCTTAATGGAGGGTTATGGACAACCCCACGCTCGATTCCAATTTGCGCTACACGGCTGCTATATTCGACACCCATTTTAAGGTGTTCCATGAGCTGATGTCGATTAAGGTGCTCGAGATTCTCCTGGTGGCCAACGCCTATGACGCCTACATCCTGGAGGAGGATGGCTCCCTGGCATCCAGGATTATCAACGAGTACAAAGGCCTCAACCTTAGTCGGCCGCCGCGCATCACCCGCGCGGAGGGCGGGGAAGCCGCATTAGAAGCTATCAGGCGTTGCTCTTTCGATCTGGTGTTGACCATGCCCCACCTCGCAGAGACCGACCCTTTCGCCCTGGGGCTCTCCATCAAGGCCTTGAAGCCCAAACTGCCGGTGATCCTGCTGGCCCACGGCATGCAGGGCCTCTTTCCGCTTCCGGCGCATAAAGATTGTACGGGCATCGATCAGATCTTCATCTGGTCGGGAGATGCCGACCTGTTGCTGGCCATCGTCAAGAGTGTCGAAGATCGTCTCAACGTGGAGCAGGACACCCGCTTGGCGCAGGTGCGGGTTATTATCCTGGTGGAGGATTCGCCCCTGTACCGGAGCTATTTTTTGCCGCGCATGTACAAGGAGGTGGTCCACCAGACCCAGGAGGTGCTGGACGAGAGTCTCAACGCGGAACACCGCCTGTTGAAGATGCGGGCGCGGCCCAAGATTCTGGTGGCTGAGAATTTTGAGGCTGCCATGGCTCTGTTTGAGCGCTACAAACCCTATCTCTTCGGGGTGGTGTCGGACACGCGTTTTCCCCGCGCCGGCGTTTTGGATGCCCGGGCCGGCATCGATTTTTTGAGCCGCATCAAGCAGAGTATCCCCGATCTGCCCCTGTTGCTGATCAGCAACGAATCGCGCAATCGTGCTTTGGCCCGGCGCATACCGGCCCAGTTTTTAGACAAGAATGCGCCCCGTTTGTTCGAAGATCTGCACGCCTGGTTTCTGGATCATATCGGGTTTGGCGATATTGTCTTTCGTCAATCCGACGGCAGCGAGGTGGCGCGGGCCTCCAATCTCAAGCAGTTGGAGCAGATCCTGGGGCGTGTGCCCGATGAATCGCTGCGCTACCACGCTTCCCGCAACCGGTTCTCCAACTGGGTCATGGCGCGAGCGGAGATCGCCCTGGCCTCGGAAATGAGGAAGGTCCAAGTCTCCGACTTCCCGGATGTGGCCGCCATCCGCGACTACCTGATCAGCAATATTCACGGGTTGCGCAAGTGGCGCCAGAAGGGGGTGGTAGGCCGGTTCAGCCCCCGGCAGTACGATACCGAGATCGCCGATATCGTCAAGATGGGCCACGGCGGCCTGGGCGGTAAGGCTCGGGGCCTGGCATTTGTGGCCAATTTGCTGCGTCAGGCGTTGCCGCTCTACGAGAAGTTTCCGGGGATCGATATCAGCACTCCTGCGACCCTGGTGCTGGCCACGGAAGTCTTCGATGCCTTTGTGCGCTCCAACAAGCTGCGCCCTTCCCAGATCGGCGCCAAAAGCGATGCGCACATCATAGCCGAATTTGCCGATGCCGAACTGCCCGCCGAGGTGGTCGAGGGTCTGGACGCCTACTTGCGGGGGGTGCGCTATCCTTTGTCGGTGCGCTCATCGAGCCTGTTGGAGGATGCCCATCATCAACCCCCGAGCGGTCTTTATTGGACCGTGATGATTCCCAACAATAATGCAGATCGTAAGGTACGCCTGGCCCAATTGGTGGCCGCCATCAAGCAGGTCTACGCATCGACCTGGTTTGAACGCCCCCGGCGCTTTGCCCGCGGCACGGCCTTCCGGCATCGCAAGGAGCACATGGCCGTAATGATCCAGCGGATCGCCGGGCGCGCATGGGGTCAGTATCACTATCCCGACATATCGGGCTTGGCCCGGTCGCAAAACTATTACCCCATCGCACCCATGCGCCCCGGCGACGGCATGGCCAAAATCGCACTGGGATTTGGCAGAATCATCAATTGCGGCGAGGGGGGGTTGCGCTTGTGCCCCAGATACCCCGCCATGCTGCCCGATTTTTCCAAAATCGAGGACATCCTCAAGAATGCTCAAGATCTGTTTTACGCCTTACCCCTGCAAAATGATGCGGCGGAGTTGGACGTTCAGCAAGATTTGGTTCGGCGCAACGTGGCCGATGCCCTGGATGAACCGCCGGTACGGGGCCTGCTCAGCACATACCTGCCAGAAGACAACCGTCTCCGTGATTCTGCGACACCGCCAGGACCCAAGCTGGTGACCTTTGCCTCCATCCTCAAACATGGCGCTTTTCCCCTGGCCGAACTGCTCATCGAGATGCTTGCCCTGGGGCGTGAGGGCATGGGGTGCCACGTGGAGTTGGAATTTGCCGTCGATCTGCCCCGACACCGGGATGAGATGCCTGTTTTCCACGTGCTCCAGATGCGGCCCATGTCCGCAGGCAGTGCCCCCTTTGACGCCGCAGTGACCGCAGAGGACGAGGAGCGGGCCATATGTTACTCATCTTCGGCCATGGGGCATGGTCGTTACGGTCCGCTAACCGATATCGTCCTCGTCAATCCCGACACCTTCGACGCAGCCAGGACGCGCGACATGGCCGCAGATATTGGCCGGCTCAACGCCGGTCTGAAGGCTCAAGGCCGATCCTATCTACTGATCGGTCCGGGACGCTGGGGCTCATTCGACCCCTGGTTGGGCATACCGGTGAAGTGGCAAGATATCGATGGCGTGCAGGCCATCGTGGAGCTACGCAATGCAGCGCTCAATGCCGATCCTTCCCAGGGCTCGCATTTCTTTCAACAAATAACCACCCAGGACCTGCCTTACCTGACCGTTGATGAGCGCGGCGAAGATTTTATGCGCTGGTCCCAAGTGGGCCGTTATCCTCTGACCGCGGCATCGAAATTTATCAGCCACGTGCGGCCTTCAAATCCCCTGACCATAAAAGTAGACGGGAGCGAGTCGAGGGGTGTTATCTTGTCCCTCTGAAAAAATCTGCGGCCCCCGGCCTGGAATTACGATCACCCTATTGCCGATATTTTACTTGCAATAATTGCCTGACTCGATACAAGGTACCCGTTCAGGGGGTCAAAGTGCATAAGAGGTGATAAGCTACAGCCCTGTAAGCGTTTTCTCAGGTGCCGGATATGTAAGGCGTCCGGGCCTGTAGATAGTACTTTGGTACCT
>CAZGPF010000066.1:0-7172 GCA_964527275.1 uncultured Desulfosarcinaceae bacterium | reverse complement strand
TATGGAAAGGCCTGAAGGGCCGAAGATGAAGTGCTCTGAGTAGTTACAAATTTAGAAGGTGCCAGTGTGAGAGTCTAATGCGGGCCAAGGCCCGTCTCCACGGAATCCACGTTGCGAAATCCCCTGGGCAGCTTGCGGCCTCGTCGTCCGCGCTCGCCCTTGAAAGCGGACAGATTGTTGGACGTGAGCCTGAAATGGCGCTTGCCGGCATGCACCGTCAAGGTGCCATCTTGCGGCAGCAGGGCCAGATGGATGAGGTACTCTGCCCGGCTTTTGATCCTCTTGGGCGGAATCTGGATGATCTTGTTGCCCTTGCCCCTGGGCAGGACGGGCAGGGCGCTAAGGGGCATGACCAGCATACGGCCCTCATTGGTTATGGCTGCCAGCAGGGTGCCTTCGATAGCCTCCACCACGATGGGATGCAGGGGCCGCGCACCCTTGGGCAGGGAGAGAAACGCCTTGCCCTTCTGGTTTTTGGTATAGAGGTTCTCCAGCCGGGTGACGAAACCGTAGCCGGCGTCGCAGGCGGCCAGGATGCGGCGGTCGGGATCACCCAGCATAACGGCGCCAAAGGTGGCCTGGGGCCGGGGGGCGAAGCGGCTGGTCAAAGGCTGCCCGAAGCCGCGTGCTGACGGCAGGGTGAATGCCTGGGCCGAGTAGCTGCGGCCGCTGGAGTCCAAAAAGACCGCCTGCTGACTGCTCTTGCCCGCTGCCGAACTCAGATAGCCATCGCCCGATTTGTAGCTCAGGCCGACCGGATCGACCTCATGGCCCTTGGCCGAGCGTACCCACCCGTTTTTTGAAAGGATTACAGTCACCGGTTCCGAGGGGCTCAGGTCGGCCTTGGAGATGGCCTTGGCCTCCCGGCGTTGGACAATAGCGGTGCGGCGTCGGTCCTGGAATTGATCCGCCGTGGCCTTGAGTTCATTTTTGACCAGACTCTTGAGGCGCGCCTTTGAGGAGAGAATTTTCTCCAACCCGGCCTTCTCCTTGGTGAGCGCCTGCTGCTCGTTCTCGATCTTGATCTGCTCCAGACGGGCCAGGTTGCGCAGGCGCAGTTGCAGAATAGCCTCGGCCTGGATAGCGGTGAGCTTGAAGGCTTTTATCAGCACGGGCTTGGGCTCGTCGTTGGCGCGGATGATCCTGATGACCTCATCGATGTTCAGATGGGCAGTCAACAGGCCTGCCAGGATATGGAGGCGTTCGTTGACCTTGTCGAGACGAAATTCTAGCCGCTTGCGTACCGTCTGAATGCGATAGGAGAGCCACTCTCCAAGCAGCGAGAGCAGATCCTTGACCCTCGGTTTGCGGTCCAGCCCGATGACGTTGAGGTTGAGTTTGCAGCTCTGCTCCAGGCCGGTGGTGGCAAACAGGTGCGCCATCAGGGACTCTATGTCCACACGGTTGGAGCGCGGAACCATCACTAGGCGGGTTGGGGCCTCGTGGTCGGACTCGTCCCTCAGGTCGGCCACCATGGGCAGTTGCTTCTTGGCCATCTGAGCGGCGATCTGCTCCAGGACCTTTGCCGGCGATACCTTGTGTGGCAGGGCGGTGATGACGATATCGCCGTTTTCCATTTCATAGGTGGCGCGCATGCGGATCATTCCCCGGCCTGTGCGGTAGGCTTCGAGGATATTTTGTGGCGGGGTGATGATCTCGGCACCGCCGGGATAGTCGGGGCCTTGGATAAATGCGCAGATATCCTCCAGGGTGGCCTTGGGGTTTTCCAGCAGGTGAACAGAGGCCTTTACCACCTCCGTAAGATTGTGCGGCGGAATATCGGTGGCCATGCCCACGGCAATGCCAGTGGCGCCGTTTAGCAGGATATTGGGTAGCCGTGCGGGCAGGGCCAGGGGCTCTTTGAGGCTGCCGTCGAAGTTGGGACCCCACTCCACCGTGCCCATGCCCAACTCGGAGAGCAGCACGTCGGCATAGGCCGACAGGCGCGCCTCGGTATAACGCATGGCGGCAAAACTCTTAGGGTCGTCGGGCGCGCCCCAGTTGCCCTGGCCGTCGACCAGGGGGTAGCGGTAGGTGAAGGGCTGGGCCATGTGCACCATGGCCTCGTAGCAGGCCGTATCCCCGTGGGGGTGAAACTTGCCCAGCACGTCACCCACCGTGCGCGCCGACTTCTTGTATTTGGCCGTGGCCTTCAAGCCCAACTCGGACATGGCGTAGACGATGCGCCGCTGCACCGGCTTGAGCCCATCACCGATAAAAGGCAGGGCGCGGTCCAGGACGACATACATGGAGTAGTCGAGGTAGGCCTTACGGGCGAAGCGTCGCAAGGGGATGATTTCAGCGCCGTTGGGGGAGGTTGTGGTCAGGTTATCTTGCATGCAGGACTTCCGATTTGAATATTATATTTCGGCCAGGTCGCCTTCAACCTCCAACCACTGCTTGCGGTCGGCGCTGCGCTTCTTGGCCAGCATCATGTCCATGGTTTCGATGGTCTTGCGTTCGGAATCGACCTCCAGTTGAAGCAGGCGACGGGTCTCCGGCGCCATGGTGGTCTCACGCAGTTGCATGGGGTTCATCTCGCCAAGGCCCTTGAAACGCTGCACGTTGACCTTGGCGCTCCTCCTCTTGGCGATGCGTTTGAGAGTGGCCTCCTTCTCCTCTTCATCCAGGGCATAGTGCACCTCTCTGCCCGCGTCGATACGGTAGAGGGGCGGCATGGCCACGCACACGCGGCCCTGTTGCACCAGGGGCCGGAAGTGTCTCAGGAACAGGGCACAGAGAAGCGTGGCGATATGGGCGCCGTCGGAATCGGCGTCCGCCAGGATGCAGATTCTGCCGTAGCGCAGGCCGCTAACATCAACGGCCCCGGGGTCCACGCCGATGGCCACGGCAATATCGTGGACCTCCCTGGAAACGAGAATGGAGCCCGACTCGGCCTCCCAGGTGTTGAGGATCTTGCCGCGCAGGGGCATCACTGCCTGGGTCTGACGATCCCGGGCCTGCTTGGCGCTGCCGCCGGCCGAGTCACCCTCCACCAGGAAGAGTTCGGTCATGTCAAGATCCTGGCTGACGCAGTCGGAGAGTTTGCCGGGCAGGGCCGGGCCACTGGTGACCTTCTTGCGGGTAACCCTCTTGCTGGCCTTGAGCCGCTGCCTGGCGCTTTGGATGGCCATGGCGGCCAGCTTCTCGCCCATGTCGGTGTGGCGGTTGAGCCAGAGGCTGAATTTGTCCTTGACCACATTGGAGACAAACGAGGCTGCGTGGCGCGATCCCAGGCGCTCCTTGGTCTGTCCCGAAAATTGAGGTTCGGACATCTTCAGCGAGAGGATATAGCTGCAACAATTCCAGATATCGTCCGGGCTCAGCTTGATCCCTCGGGGCAGCAGGTTGCGGAATTCGCAAAATTCACGCATGGAGGCCAGCAGGCCGGCGCGCAGGCCGTTGACGTGGGTACCTCCCAAAGCCGTCGGGATCAGGTTGACATAGCTTTCCGTCACCGTGTCGCCGCCTTCGGGCTGCCAGAGCACGGCCCAGGCCACCACCTCGTCGCTGCCTTCCAGCGCACCCATGAAGGGCTCGTCGGGCAGAAGTCGCAAGCCCGCAAGGCTCTCTAACAGGTAGTCTTTTAAGCCGTCTTCGAAATACCACGAGACCTTTGCGCCCGTATTGTGATCGGTAAAATTGACCCGCAGCCTGGGACACAGCACCGCCTTGGCGCACAAGCCGTGCTTAAGACGCCGCAACGAATATTTAGGGGTGTCGAAATATTGGGGATCGGGCCAAAAGCGGATAGTCGTGCCGCTGTTGCGCTGGCCCACGCTGCCAATGGCCTTGAGCTTTGCGACGCGGCGACCCTCTTCGAAAGCCATAGCGTATTTGCGGCCCTGGCGTTTGATCGTAACCTCCAGCCGGCGGCACAGAGCATTGACCACCGAAACCCCCACACCGTGCAGGCCGCCGGAAAAGTGGTAGTCCTTATTGGAAAATTTGGCTCCGGCGTGCAGATTGAGCATGATCACCTCCACGCCGCTGGCGCCTTTGACCTCGGGGTGTTCGTCGATGGGCATGCCCCGGCCGTCGTCGGAGATCTCCATGGAGCCGTCCGTGTGCAGCACCACGTCGATGCGCTTGGCAAACCCGGCGATGGCCTCATCCACGCTGTTGTCGATCACCTCCTGGGCCAGGTGGTTGGGCCGGCTGGTGTCGGTGTACATTCCGGGCCGGCGCTTGACCGGCTCCAGCCCTTTGAGCACCTCGATTGAAGCGGCATTGTAAGCTTCACCGCCGACTCTTTTATTGTGGTTCCTGATCGTCAACTTTCGACCTCGCTGAATCGTATGCATCGCAATGCGATCCGCACCCTCCGGGCCACACAGCGATGATTTTTCCGCAACTGTACTTTTAGAGTTACAGGTGGCCTATCACTACTTTAAAGCCGCTTGATCATCAAGTCCCTCTTTGGGGTCTGCTGTGGTTCAAAGTTCAAAAAGTGTTGCCACGGTTCAGCAGCATTCAGAGAGCGGTCTTCGAAGGGCCGGGTTCCGTGCCTGCCGAAATTTAAACCAGCAGGCGCAAAGATCGACCCCTCCCCATCTTTGGACGAAAGGGGGTTAAGGGAGAGGGCGCACTCTAATCCAGGCTGCCCCTTCCTATGTTTTGCATCCCACCACTAGCCACAGCCAAATCGGGATCTATCTCGATGACCGCTTTACCGATATTGCGCTTGCGAAGGATCTTTTTTATAAGGATCTATGCTGGGCTTAAAAAAATATCGCTTGAAACCACGGGAGGAATGAATTGAGCCAGCCACGCAATGTCTATTTGCGCATGAAGTCCCTGGAGGAGGCTCGGCAAATCGTGCTAGACACCTTTGCCTCGACCTGCGGGCTTTGCCACGAGGTGCTTCCCACGCCCGAGGGGGTGGGGCGCATATTGTCCCGGCCGCTGATGGCCAGGCTGTCGGTGCCCCATTTTCATGCCGCCGCCATGGATGGTATCGCCGTTGCGGCCAGGGCCACTTTCGGGGCCCACGAGTCACGGCCCAGGGAGCTGCGCCTGGGGCTTGAGGCCTGCTACGTAAATACCGGTCACGTTCTGCCCGAGGGCTGCGATGCGGTGATAATGATCGAGCATGTGCAGGTGCTGGACGATAACCTGGTGCGGATCGAAGCGCCGGCCCATCCCTGGCAGCACGTGCGCAAGATGGGAGAGGATATCGTGGCCAGCGAGATGCTCTTCGCCCGCCACCATCAGATCACCCCCTATTGCCTCGGCGCCCTCCTCTCGGCGGGCCATTTTGAAGTGCCGGTTTTTTGCCGGCCCAGGGTGGTGATCATCCCCACCGGGTCCGAGCTGGTGGATTGGCGCAAGACCGGGGTGCGAGAGTTGCGGCCCGGAGAGGTGATCCAGTCCAACGCTTATGTGTTGGCGGCCTTGGTGCGCGCGGCCGGAGGCCGGAGTGTGCAGTGGGACCATGTGGGTGACGACCCGTTAGCCATCCAGGCGGCCATCGAAAAGGCCCTGGACCAATCGGCTCAGGCCGTGCTGCTTACCGGCGGATCATCGGCCGGATCGGAAGATTATGCCCACGGCGCCATCGCCGCTATTGGTGACGTGCTGGTGCACGGCGTCACCATGATGCCCGGCAAGCCGGCCCTTGTCGGCAATGTCGGCAAGCGCCCGGTTTTCGGCATTCCAGGCTATCCCGTGTCGGCCATCATGGCCTTCGAGCAGTTGGTCCAGCCGTTGCTGGCGCGCTGGCTGGGGCAGCCCGCTCCCCGGCGTCAGAGAGTCGCCGTCCGTCCCACGCGCAAGATCGCCTCCAGGCTGGGTGTCGAAGAGTTCGTGCGCGTCAAGATCGGCCGGGTGGGCGGCACACTGGTGGCCGCCACCCTGCCCCGAGGCGCTGGCCAGGTGACGAGTATCACCGAGGCCGACGGCATCATCCGTATTCCGGCCCACGTGGAAGGGGTGGGTACCGATGCCACGGTGAAGGCCGAGCTGCTGCGGCCGCCGCAAGCCATCGACCGCACCATCGTGGCCGTGGGAAGCCACGACAATACGCTCGATCTGCTGGCCGATGAGCTACACGCCCAAGGCACCCATCTGAGTCTCTCCTCGAGCCATGTCGGCAGCATTGGGGGGTTGATGGCCATCAAGCGCGGGGTGTGCCATCTGGCCGGAACCCATCTGCTGGATGCCCACGACGGCACTTATAATATCTCCTATATTCATAAGTATTTGAAGGCTATGGATCTCCGCCTGGTCCACCTGGTGATGCGCGACCAGGGGCTGATGGTGCCGCCGGGAAATCCGAAAAAGATCAAGGGACTCGAAGATCTGGCGCGTGAAGATGTGCGCCTGATCAACCGGCAGGCCGGGTCGGGCACCCGCATCCTGCTCGATTACAGTCTCGCACGGCTGGGCCTTGAAACCCGCCTGATAGACGGTTACCACAATGAAGAGTTCACCCATATGGCGGTGGCCGTTGCCGTGCTTGGCGGCGCGGCCGATGTGGGCCTGGGAATATACGCCGCGGCCAAGGCATTGGGGCTAGATTTCATACCGGTGGTGACGGAACAGTATGATCTGGTCATTCCCGCCGCCTATTATGCGACCGAGGCCCTTAAATCACTTTTGGCGGTAATCAACAGCGCCGGTTTTCAAAAGCGCGTATCTGGACTCGGCGGCTACGATACGCAACGCACCGGTGAGGTGCTGATGTGATCGCCGGTTATCGCCTCATTGACCATACCGCCGATTTCAGATTGGAGATATTCGGCGTTGACCCCGCGTCTCTCTTTCAACAGGCTGCCATGGCGCTTTTTGACCTGATCAGCGACCCCTCCCTGCTCAACGGAACCCAGCGGAGCGCAATAGAGATCCATGGCGACGATTGGGCCGACCTGATGGTCAACTGGCTGCGGGAACTCCTCTATTGCTGGAACGGCGACCAGCGGCTGGTAGCCGGCGTCACTATCGACCTCATCGAACCCACCCGTCTGAAGGCCACGCTGGCCTATGAGCGATATGTGCCGCAGCGCCATGAGATACGAAACGAGATCAAGGCGGCGACCTACCATCAGATCGAGGTAAGACCCCATGAAGATGGATGGATCGGCAGGGTGATCCTGGACGTCTAATCTTGGACAGCTAGGGGCAATGCAAAGTTCTGGGATCGAGGTAGGGGCCTGTTTTATGGTATGCTCTTT
>CAZGPF010000065.1:0-7186 GCA_964527275.1 uncultured Desulfosarcinaceae bacterium | reverse complement strand
TGTTGTTCGGCTTCGCGGTAGGCTAGCAGGCGCTGGTTTAGCTCATCATAGTTCACCTGGTGGCCGTCGAATTCGGGTCCGTCCACGCATGCGAATTTGGTTTCACCGCCCACCGAGACACGGCAGCCGCCGCACATGCCTGTGCCATCAACCATGATGGGATTGAGGCTCACCAGGGTGGGCACATCGAACTCCTTTGTGATTTTGGATACAAACTTCATCATGGGCACGGGGCCGATGGCCACCACCTGCTGCACCGAGGTGCTCTTCAGGACATCGCGCAGCACGTCGGTGACGAATCCATGGTGCCCGTAAGATCCGTCATCGGTACAGATATGCAGCTTGTCCGATACCGCCGCCATCTGCTCCTCCATTATCAGAAGGTCTTTGCTGCGCGCGCCCAGCACGGTGATAACTTGGTTTTGGGCTTGTTTCATGCCTCGGGTGATGGGATGCAGCACGGCGATGCCGGTGCCTCCGCCGACACAGACCACGGTTCCGATTTTGGTGATATGGGTGGGTTTGCCCAGGGGGCCTATCACATCCTGATAGCCTTGTCCGACCTTTAGATCACTGAACTGGGCCGTGCCCTTGCCCACGATCATGTAGATGACCGTGATGGTGCCCTTTTCAGGATCACTGTCGGCAACGGTTAGCGGTATGCGCTCACCGCTCTCGCCGGCCTTGAGAATCACGAACTGACCGGGCAGCGTCTTTTTTGCAATCAACGGGGCTTCGACTTCGTTGAGGATAATCGTCCCCTGGGCCATCTCTTGCCGATTAACGATTTTAAACATTATGCACTCCTCCTATGGGCATTATCAAAGTTGATGGGCATTATCACAGTTTTGTTGCTTTGCAAATCGCCTTGTTGCCAGAACGAAAAAAAACTCCCCTCCCCTGGCGGGAGGTGGAGCAGGGTCACGCTTCAGGTTCTATCTGTTTCGCAGATTACCTGATGCTCACGCACGGGTCTATTGGACATCCGAAGCCAGGGCCGCCTTGATATACTCGCGATTCATGCGCGCGATGTTGGTGATGGAGATCTCCTTGGGGCACTCGGCTTCGCACTCGGTTTCGTTGGTGCAATTGCCGAATCCCAGGCCATCCATGGTTTTGAGCATGTTCAGTACGCGGCTGGCCGCTTCTGGGCGTCCCTGGGGCAGCAGGGCGAACTGGGAGACCTTGGCACCCACGAACAGCATGGCCGACGCATTGGGGCAAGAGGCCACGCAGGCCCCGCAGCCCACGCAGGATGCGGCGTCCATGGCCTTGTCGGCGTTCTCCTGGGGGATCAGGATCGCGTTGGCATCCTGGGCTCCGCCGGTGTTGACCGAGATGTAACCGCCCGACTGGATGATGGTGTCAAGAGCGCCGCGATCCACGACCAGGTCCTTGATGACCTTGAAGGCCCGTGAGCGCCAGGGTTCCACCACCACGATGTCGCCGTCGCAAAAGTGGCGCATGTGCAGTTGGCAAAGGGTGGTCCCCTGTTCTGGTCCATGGGCACGCCCGTTGACCATGCACCCGCACATGCCGCAGATGCCTTCGCGGCAGTCGTGATCGAAGGCTATGGGGTTCTGGTCTTCCAGGGTAAGCTTTTCATTGACCACGTCGATCATCTCAAGGAAGCTCATATCCGTCGAGATGTTGTTCGCCGGATAGGTCGCAAGGTTACCCTTGAGATGGGGACCCTTCTGGCGCCACACCTTCAATGTGAGATTGATGAATTTGCTGCTCACTTGTAACTCCTTTGGGTTAGCTTGACGTTTTCAAAAGCAAGCGCTTCGGTATGCAGTTCGGGTTCCTGGTCACGGCCCTGGTACTCCCAGGAGGAGACATGGCAAAATTTTTCGTCATCCCGCAGGGCTTCATTCTCTGCGGTCTGGAACTCCTCGTTGAAATGGCCGCCGCACGACTCTTGCCGGGCCAGTGCATCCTTGACCATCAATGCACCGAACTCCAGAAAGTCGGCTACGCGACCGGCGCGTTCCAGGCTCTGGTTGAACTCCCGGCCCGATCCCGGCACCTTGACGTTCTCCCAGAATTCGCCACGCAGCTCCTCAATCTTGCCCTGGGCCTTGGCCAGCCCCTGGTTGTTGCGGGCCATGCCGCAATAGTCCCACATGATCTGGCCCAGTTGACGGTGGATCTCGTCCACGGTGCGCTTGCCGTTGATGGCAAGCAGCTTGTCGATCTTCTCCAGGTTGGTCTTTTCGACCTCGCCAAAGGCGGTGGCTGCGCTGTTGACATCTTCCAACTCGGTGCCGGCCAGGTAGCCGCCGATGGTATAGGGAATCACGAAGTAACCGTCGGCCAGCCCCTGCATCAGGGCGCTGGCCCCCAGGCGGTTGGCTCCGTGGTCGGAGAAGTTGGCTTCGCCAATCACGAAAAGACCCGGCAGGGTGCTCATCAGGTTGTAGTCCACCCACAGGCCGCCCATGGTGTAGTGGACCGCTGGGTAGATCATCATGGGGGTCTGATAGGGATTGTCGGCGGTGATCTTCTCGTACATCTGGAACAGGTTACCGTACTTCTTGCGGATGAGATCCTCGCCGTCACGCTTTATGGCGTCAGCGAAGTCCAGGTAGACCGCCAGCCTGGTATCGCCCACGCCCTTGCCCATGTCGCACTGCTCCTTGGTGCTGCGCGAGGCCACATCGCGGGGTACCAGGTTGCCGAAGCTGGGATACTTGGTTTCCAGGTAGTAGTCGCGCTCCGATTCGGGGATCTGGTTAGGAGCCCGGGAGTCTCCTGAATCTTTGGGTACCCAGACGCGGCCATCGTTGCGCAGACTCTCGCTCATCAAGGTCAGCTTGGACTGGTAGGTGCCGTGGACCGGGATGCAGGTGGGATGGATCTGGGTGAAACACGGGTTGGCGAAAAAGGCGCCTTGTTTATATGCCCGGTAAGCTGCGGTGACATTGGAGGCCATGGCGTTGGTGGAGAGGAAGAAGACGTTGCTGTAACCGCCGGTGGCCAGCACCACGGCATGGGCGGCATGGGACTCGATCTGGCCGCTGACCAGGTTGCGCACGACGATGCCTCGGGCCTTGCCGTTTACCACCACCACGTCCAGCATTTCGCGTCGCGGGTAGATAGTAACCTTGCCGGCCCCTACCTGGCGCGACAAGGCGCTGTAAGCGCCCAGCAGCAGTTGCTGGCCGGTCTGGCCTCGGGCGTAAAAGGTGCGCGACACCTGGGCTCCGCCGAATGAGCGGTTGGCCAGCAGGCCGCCATAGTCCCTTGCAAAGGGGATGCCCTGGGCCACGCCCTGGTCGATGATGTTGTTGCTGACCTGGGCCAGCCGATAGACGTTGGCTTCACGGGAGCGAAAGTCGCCGCCCTTGACGGTATCGTAAAAGAGACGCCAGATGCTGTCGCCGTCATTGGGATAGTTTTTGGCCGCGTTGATGCCGCCCTGGGCGGCGATGCTGTGGGCGCGGCGCGGGCTGTCCTGGATACAGAAATTTTTTACATTGTAACCCAGTTCGGCAAGGGTGGCGGCGGCCGATCCGCCGGCCAGTCCCGTTCCCACGACGATGATGTCGAATTTGCGTTTATTGGCGGGATTGACCAGTTTGAGTTCGAAACGGTGCTTGTCCCATTTTTGCGCCAGAGGTCCTGAAGGAACTTTTCCTTCGAGCTGCATGGTATGTCCTTTCTATGCGGTCATAGCGATATAGATGGGGATAAAACCAAGTCCCAGTCCGACTAGCACGGCGAAGATCAGACTGCCGACCGTGATTATCGGCATATACTTGATATGATTCCATCCCAGGGTTTGAAAGGCGCTCCACAGCCCGTGGTTGATATGCACGGCCACGAGAAGCGTGGCGATTACATAGAGCGCCACATAGACAGGGTTCTGAAAAGCGTTGCTGACGATGTCAAAAATCGTGGTGCCGGTCTTGTCTGCAAAATGAAAATTCATAAGGTGCAAGACCACGAAAGCCAGGATGGCGATGCCGGTATAGGGCATAGTCCGCGACCCCAGGGTGCGGCCGCCGGCCGATTTGTTGACGCAATAGCGTTGGGGCCGGGCGCTAAGGTTGCGCACAAAGAGCAGCAGTCCGGTTGAAATATGGATGAGCGCCAAAAATAGAAGGCCGAATTCGACCACTGTCAACAGCACTCCCAGGGAGTGTAGATGCTCGGCGTAGTCGTTGAATGCCTCGCGGCCGCAGTAAAGGATCAAGTTGCCCGCCAGATGCCCGGCCAGGAATCCTATAAAAGCCAACCCGGTAACGGCCATCATCAGCTTTTTGCCGACCGATGAACCAAGGGTTTGTATCAGCCAGTTCATTTGAACCTCCATCTACTTCAGGCTAATGCGTTTTCGCAGATCTCTTTTGCTTGCTCTTATCTGCCAACTACGGAGTCTAGAATACTTCGGCGCACATTTCGCCGAGCCGGCCAAGGTTTTCGCAGACATAAATGCCATTGGCTTTCATGGCCGCGATCTTGGCCTGTCCGGTGCCGCTGCTGCCGCTGATGATGGCGCCCGCATGGCCCATGCGCCGTCCCGGAGGAGCAGTCAATCCGGCGATAAAACCGACCACCGGCTTGGTCACGTGGGCCTTGATATACTCGGCGGCCTGTTCTTCGGCGTCGCCCCCGATCTCGCCGATCATGACGATGCCTGCGGTGGCCTCATCGGCCTGAAAAGCTTCCAGACAGTCGATGAAGTTGGTGCCGGTGACCGGATCGCCACCGATGCCGATGCAGGTGGACTGCCCCAGGCCGTTCTGGGTTAGGGCATGCACGGCTTCATAGGTCAGGGTGCCGGAGCGGGAAACCACGCCTATCTTGCCAGGCTGGTGAATCATGCCGGGCATGATGCCGATCTTGGCCTCGTCCGGGGTGATGATGCCGGGACAGTTGGGGCCGATCAGACGGGTATCCTTGCCGGCCATATAGTTCTTGACCCGCATCATATCTTTGACCGGGATGCCTTCGGTGATGCAGACCACTAGTTCGATGCGGGCATCTACGGCCTCCATGATGGCGTCGGCGGCAAAGGGGGGCGGAACGAAAATCATGCTGCAATTGGCACCGGTGGCGGTCACGGCATCTTTGACCGTATTGAAGACCGGCACGTCATCCATCTTCTGACCGGCCTTGCCGGGTGTTACCCCGGCCACCAACTGGGTGCCGTAGGCGATACACTGGCGGGAGTGAAACTGACCTTCACGGCCGGTGATGCCCTGAACCAGAACCTTGGTATTTCTATCGACAAATATACTCATAGCGTTACCTCATCTTCATTTGTGCAAAAAGAGGAGTGGGGGTTCGAAGCGGCCGACGGCGTTATGCAAATTTTAACAATGGTCAGACGCCTTGCATGCCTGGAAGGGCTTTTGCGGTCCTCCAGCTCGCTGTTAGGGTCGATCCAAAATATACAAGCCACAAGCAAACCCCTTGTCTCGAATCACAAATTTATGCTCCGACGATTTCAGCCACCTTGGAGGCGGCGTCTTTCAGGTCAACGGCAGTTATCAGATTGAGTCCCGACTCGGCCAGGATGCGACGTCCCTCATCGACATTGGTGCCTTCCATGCGCACCACAACCGGCACTTCGATGTCGGTTTTCTGGGCGGCCTGCACCACGCCTGCGGCCAGGATATCGCAGCGCAGGATGCCGCCGAAGATGTTGATCAGGACGCCCTTAACGTTCTTGTCGCTCAAGATGATCTTGAAACCGTTTTCGACCATCTCGGTATTTGCGCCGCCTCCCACATCCAGGAAGTTGGCGGGCGAAGCGCCGGCTTGCTTGATGATGTCCATGGTAGCCATGGCAAGACCGGCGCCGTTGACCATGTTGCCCACATTGCCGTCCAGGTTGATATAGTTCAGGTTGAACTCGGAAGCAGCCACCTCCAGGGGATCTTCCTCGTCCAGATCGCGGTACTCCAAAATCTCTTTGTGGCGGAAGAGAGCGTTGCCGTCGAAATTCAACTTGGCGTCCAGGGCGACCACCCCCTCATCAGCGGTAATCACCAGCGGGTTGATCTCCACCATGGAGCAGTCGTAGGCGTCGAAGAGGCGGTAGAGGTTGCCGAGCATGACGTTGAACGGCCTGATGACCGCCGGCGGCAGGTTGAGTCCGAAGGCGACCTCGCGGCAATGGTAAGGCTGCAGGCCGGCGAGAGGATCGACGTAGACCTTGATGATCTTTTCGGGGGTCTCTTCGGCCACGGCTTCGATATCCATGCCGCCGGCTTCACTGGCCATGATAACGTTCTTGGCTGTGGCGCGGTCGGTCAGGATGCTCAGGTAGAGCTCGTTTGCGATGTTCAGCCCCTGCTCGATGAGTACCTTCTTGACCTTTCTGCCTTCGGGACCGGTCTGGTGGGTCACAAGGTTCATGCCGATAATCTGTGCGGACAGCTGTTTGACCTCTTCCACGGAGTGGGCCAGCTTGACGCCGCCGCCCTTGCCGCGACCACCTGCATGGATCTGAGCCTTGACCACCACCGGGTAGGCACCCAGTTTTTGGGCTACTCCCGAAGCCTCGGCCGGGGTGAAGGCGACTTTGCCCTCGGGGATCGGGATGTTGAATTTGCGGAAGAGCTCTTTGGCTTGGTACTCATGAATTTTCATTAAGATGCCTCCCTGTTTGCCTTCTGAAAGTATTTAACCTTATTGCAATCGGGATCTGGATCGCAACCGAGACGGCGATCCCACTTGCGACCCAGACCACCCAACATCGTAAGCGTTCACAGGGCACCGAATCTGCTTCGTTGCCGGGCCTTTGAGGTACCAAAGTACATCTGCAGACCCGGACGCCTTGCATATCCGGCACCCTGCAAACGCTTACAGTGCTGTAGCTTATCACCTCTTATACACTTCAACCCCCTGAACGTGTACACCAACATCTCTATAATTGTCGCCGGCCTATCCGATGACGCACAAAATATCGCCCTTGCCCACGGTATCACCGCTTTTATAGTTGATGGCCGCGATGGTGCCGGCGCGCGGCGCGGCCAGGGCATTTTCCATCTTCATGGCTTCCAGGATCAGGACGGTCTCGCCTTCGGCTACCTCTTCGCCCACGCTCTTTTCGTAGCTGACTATCATGCCGGGCATGGGCGCCGGCATGGGGGTGCCCTCCACGGCGGGGGCCGCGGCCGGGGCAGGAGCGGCGGCGGGTTTGGCTGGCGCGGCTGCCGGGGCCGGGGCGGGC
>CAZGPF010000064.1:0-7189 GCA_964527275.1 uncultured Desulfosarcinaceae bacterium | reverse complement strand
ATTTCGCCAATTGGTGATCGATGTGTAACTACTCAGCGTAATGGCAAAAAGCACAAAAAAGCACGAACTGCAACAATTCTATCTCGAACTGTAACTGCTCAGAGTGCTTTAGGTTCGGTCATTCAGGTCTTTTCATAATAGCATCGCTATATGGAAAGGCCTGAAGGGCCGAAGATGAAGTGCTCTGAGTAGTTACATCGATGTTAGCCAGGTAATCGTAGCGTTGCAATCCCAAGCCAGGGTGTGTTAAGTTTTGGGCCAAGTGTCGTCGTTGTAGCCCTAAGTTTTTGCGTACACATCAAATATCTCTGATACACATCCCCCAAGCATGCTTAATACAAAGATTGAAAAAGCGGTGTTCGGTCTTTATGACCTCTTATGGAAAGCGCTGATACCTTTTTTGCGCCACAGCAAACGTCTCCGCGAGGGGTTCCAACAGAGGAAATTGGCCGACACAAACCCGATGCCAGCCGACCTGTGGATCCAGTCGGCTTCCGTCGGAGAGGCCTACCTGGCCTGGGAATTGTTAAAGAAGCTGCGCCCCGAGAGTGCCCTGCGTGTCGTGCTGACAACCAACACCAGTCAGGGGCTGGATATTCTCAACCAGGCCGTGCAAGATCTTTCAAAATCGGCTTCTAAAGTGGTTGCCTGGACTCGATATTTTCCTTTTGATGGCCCCACTATCATGAGGAAGGCCGCGCAGCATATGCAACCCAAACTGGTGCTCTTGCTTGAAACCGAAATCTGGCCGGGTCTGCTTTATACTATGAAGCAGGCGCAATGCCCGGTCGTGCTCGTCAACGGTAGAATCACACCCCAGAGTCTTGGCGCATATATGCTCTGGCGCTCACTGTGGTACCGGCTCAGACCCCAAAGGATTCTAGCCGTCTCGGCTGATAACGCCGACCGCTTTGCTAAATTGTTCGGCCCTAGCCGCGTAGGTGTCATGGCGAACATGAAATTCGACCGTTTGGGTGTCGCCATCGACGCCTCCCAAAGCCATGCCAATCTCGACAAGATCCTGTTACCCGGTGCATCTTTTCTTGTTCTTGGATCGATTCGTCAGCCAGAGGAGAAGGATGTGGCCAAGATCATCCGTGAGATCCACCGCCGACGGCCGCAAGCCACGATAGGCTTGTTCCCGCGACATATGCAGCGGCTAGACTACTGGCAGCGCATCTTAAACCGCCTGCAGGTATCCTGGAGCCTGCGTTCCCGGCTCAAGGAGCCCGCCCCCAAAGGCAGCGTTATTTTATGGGACATCATTGGCGAATTGAACGCCGCCTATGGCAAGGCGCAAGCCGCCTTTATCGGCGGCAGCCTGGCACCCCTGGGGGGTCAAAATTTCCTTGAACCACTCCTCAACGGCGTCTCACCGGTTATCGGACCTTATTGGGACAACTTCAAGTGGGTCGGTCCCGAAATAATGGATACGGCAATCGTCCTCCAGGCTTCATCCTGGATAGAGGTTGCGGATTTATTGATCGAGGGTCTGACTAACCCTCTGGATAGGGAGTGGGTAATCCAAAAGGCCAAAACATACGTCAAAGACCGCCGGGGAGGTACCCGCGAGGTTTGCCGACTGATTGATGACTATCTGCGGAACGGACGAAGATATGAGACAATTGCCTGAGTGTTACGGTGTCATACCGGCACGCTATCATTCTACGAGATTTCCCGGCAAGGCGCTTGCCGACATTAACGGCAAGCCCATGTTCTGGCATGTTTTCAACCGTGCCTCTCAATGCGCATTTTTTGCGGCCATCGTTTTGGCCACGGATGATGACCGTATTTTTTCAGCGGCAGAAAAGCTTGCGGTGCCGGTACTGATGACCGATCAAGATCATCCCAGTGGTACCGACAGGGTTTTGGAAGCCGCTGAGATACTGAAGATTTCTGAAAATGCAGTTGTCGTCAACATACAGGGTGATGAACCGCTACTTGATCCAGAGATGCTCGCCCAGCTGGTCGAACCGTTTCACGCCCCCCATATCCAGGTGACAACACTGGCGAAACATATTAGCCCTGAGGAGGCGCAAAATTCAGATTTGGTTAAAACTGTGCTGGCGGTCGACGGACGCGCGCTCTATTTTTCCAGAGCGCCGATTCCCTTTGGGCGTAACGATTCGCCTAGTGTCTATTTAGGGCACATCGGCCTGTATGCCTTTCGGATGAAGGCCTTGAGGCGTTTTCAGCAGTTGGGTAGATCCCGTCTCGAATCAATTGAATCGCTTGAACAGCTGCGCTTCATCGAAAACAACATCAACATTCATGCTGTTGTAACCGAACATGTGAGTCACGGTGTAGATCGACCACGGGACCTTGAGAAGATACTCAAGCAGATTAACGGCTGACTGCTAAGCGGCGAGAGACCCGGCAGGCATACGGCACTCCCTTAGACAATATGGGGTCAAATCTCGATTTGGGATTTGTTTCAATCCACGCTCCCGCATGGGGAGCGACAAACCTCAAATCGAGATTTGACCCCATTTGACTCTATACCCAAATGGGTGTCGAGACGCAGGCTTTTGCCAGGCAACGAAAGCAAAGAGCCTCTTTGGCCCGGCCGGCAAGATTCTTCAATTCCGCAGAGTTCAACTGGTTGAAAGGGGAGATCTCTTTGAGGAAAGAGAATATTTCAGCGGCGGAAAGGTCAAGCGTATCAGCGGGCCGTGTCATGTCTACTCTCTAACAATTGCAAGCGATCATCCTGAAATGGATGGGTCGCTGGATTCAAAATCAAACCAGGTTATGATACGAAAAACGAAAACTGGCTGCTAGAGAGGATTATCGCAGGTTCTTTTGTGACTTCAATACCCCGACAACTGGATGCCATCGCCCGCCTGCTGCCAAAGGCTCTGTTGGCCGACCGGGTGGCGGCCTTAAAAGTTCTCAGGCGTCTCAAACAAGACCATCGGTACGGCAAATATGGCCATGTACAACAAGCGCGCCGCGCGGAGCTGGCCGAGCGCATCACCGCATCGGTCGCCCTGCGTGACCAGCGCTTCAAGCATCGGCCCCATCTGCGATTCGATACCGCCCTGCCGATTGTCGACAAGCGAGACGAGATCATCGCGGCCATCGGCGAACATGCGGTGATCATAGTGGCCGGCCAGACCGGTTCGGGCAAGACCACCCAATTGCCCAAGATGTGCCTTGCCGCTGGCCGTGGCATAGATGGCATTGTGGGCGTCACCCAGCCACGACGCATCGCAGCCACAACGGTGAGCCGGCGCATAGCCCAGGAGATGAATGAGCAGCCCGGCAATACGGTGGGCTACAAAATACGCTTCCAGGACGCCACCGGTCGGCAGAACCGCATCAAGGTGATGACCGACGGCATCCTGCTGGCCGAAGCGCATCACGATCCCCATCTAAACCAATACGACACCCTGATCGTCGACGAGGCCCATGAGCGCAGTCTCAATATCGATTTTATCCTGGGCATCCTTAAACAACTGCTGGTGCGGCGTCCAGACTTGAAGGTGATCATCACCTCGGCCACCATCGACACGGACAAGTTTGCCGCGGCCTTCGACCAGGCGCCGGTGATCGAGGTTGTAGGCCGCCTCTATCCAGTGGAGACGCGCTACAGCGAACAGGACGATGAGCATGGCACGCATATCGAAATGGCCATTGAGGCGGTGGGGAAGTTGGAACAGGAGCGCAAGTTCGGCGACATTCTGATCTTCATGCCCACCGAGCAGGATATTCGCGACACCTGCGACGCCCTTGAAGGCCGACGTGCTGCCGGCACCCTTGTCATCCCCCTGTTTGCGCGTCTATCGGCTGCCGAGCAGCGCAAGGTGTTTCTCCCGGCCAAGGCCCGCAAGATTATCGTGGCCACCAACGTGGCCGAAACCTCCATCACAATTCCGGGCATCAACTATGTCATCGACACCGGGTTGGCGCGCATCTCCCAATACAGACCCCGGTCGCGCACCACCACCCTGCCCGTGCAGCCCATCGCCCGCGACAGCGCCGACCAGCGCCAGGGGCGTTGTGGACGCATGGCCAATGGTATCTGCATCCGTCTCTACAGCCAGGAGGACTACGACAACCGCCCTCAGTTTACCGCCCCGGAGATTCTGCGCGCCAATCTGGCCGAGGTCATTTTGCGCATGCTCGCCCTGCGACTGGGTGATGTGGACAATTTTGCCTTCGTTGACCCTCCGGCACGGCGCAGTATTCAGGATGGTTACAAACTGCTGCTCGAGCTGGGCGCCATTGCGCCCGGCAAAAGATCCAAATCTCCAGGCGCAGGTTATCGCTTGACCCCCAAGGGACGGCTCATGGCCCAACTGCCCCTCGACCCCAGGCTGGCCTGCATGCTCATCGAAGCCCGTGGAAGGAAATGCCTGGACGATGTGGCCATCATCTGCGCGGCCCTAAGCATCCAGGACCCTCGGGAGAGGCCCTCCCCGCGACAAGCCGAAGCCGACCAGGCCCAGGCCCGATTCGTGGTTCCGGCATCGGACTTTATCACCCTGCTGCGCATCTGGCACGCTTATGGGGAGACGGTCAGCAAGCGCAAAAGCTGGCGTCAGGTCAAGCAGTTCTGCCGCGACCACTTTCTCTCCTTTCGCCGCATGCGTGAGTGGCGGGATATCCATCGTCAAATCCTCAGCCTCCTCGCCGATCAAAATATACGACCCTCAACGCGCTCACGGCCGCCGGATACAGACGCCTGCACCCTCGACAACCCTTGGTATGCGGCCATCCATCAATCCATCCTGTACGGGTTTCTCTCCAACATCGCAGTCAATAAAGAGCGACAGATCTACCAGGCGTCCCACAACCGCCAGGTAATGCTCTTTCCCGGCTCCGGGCTTTTCAAGCACCCCGCCCCCTGGATCGTGGCCGCTGAAATGGTGGCAACTTCCCGGCTCTACGCCCGCTGCGCGGCCATGGTGAATCCGGACTGGCTGGAAACCATCGGTAAAGAGCAGTGCAAATACACCTATCTCGACCCCCATTGGGAGCGCAAGCGCGGCCAGGTAGTGGCCACCGAGCAGGTGACCCTGTTCGGCCTGATGATTGCGCGGCGGCAGCGGCCCTGCGGCAAGGCCCAGCCGGAGGAAGCCACGCGGATCTTCATCCATGACGCCCTCATAAAGGGCGATCTCCGCCAGCCGCCGCCGTTCATGGTCCACAACCTTGAGATGCTGGACGCGGTGGAAGATATGCAAAATCGCCTGCGGCGCAAGGACCTGCGCATCGACGACCAGCTGCTGCTCGAATTCTACCAGCGTCGTCTGGGTCATATCTATGATCTACGCACTTTGATGCATCGCATCCGCAAGGCCGGCAGCGACGATTTCCTGCGGCTGCGGGAAGAGGATCTATTGCGCTATCGTCCCGACCGGGAGGAGCTGGGGCAATTTCCCGATCACATCTCGGTGGATCGACAGCGCATCCAATGTCAATACCGGTTCGCGCCCGGCAAGCAAGAAGACGGGGTCACCGCCAAGGTTCCGGTCTCGATGGCCGCCACGCTCAATGCGGATGCCTTCCAATGGCTGGTCCCCGGACTGCTGGAAGAGAAAATCACGGCGCTGATTAAGGCACTGCCCAAGGAGTATCGCAAAAAACTGGCGCCCGTGGCCCAAACCGCGAAGATCATCGCCGCGGAGATGCCACCCGGGCGGCGCATCGGGCTGACCAATGCCATCAGCCAATTGATACGTAAACGTTTCGGCACGCGGATTCCCGCCACGGCCTGGAACATCTCTCAACTTCCCGACCACCTGCGCATGCGCATCGCCCTGACCGACGAATGCGGTGGCATAATCGAAAGCAGCCGGGATGCAGCCATCCTGGACCGGACCGATTCGGGGAGCAGACCCTCGGTCGATTTTAATACCATCCGCGAAAAGTGGCAGCGGCCGGTGGAGAGCTGGGACTTCGGCGATCTCTCCGACAGCCTGAG
Source organism: uncultured Desulfosarcinaceae bacterium (assembly GCA_964527275.1). Taxonomy (GTDB): domain Bacteria; phylum Desulfobacterota; class Desulfobacteria; order Desulfobacterales; family Desulfosarcinaceae; genus JARRKU01. The sequence goes on along the minus strand of CAZGPF010000064.1, from coordinate 1,260 downwards.
CCTAAAGGGACCCGACGGTCGGACCTTGACCGGGTATCCGGCCCTGGAGGCGTGCGCGGACGAGGTCATGCTCACCATCTTTGCCGATCGTGCCCAGGCCGCAAAGGCCCACGCAAGGGGCGTCAAGGCCCTCTATCTGCGGCGATTCAGCCGCGACATCAAGTTTCTCTCCAAAAACCTCCTCTTGCCCACCGCAAGCGATGCCGCCTGCCGCTACTTCGGCGGTCGCCAAGAGCTGGAACGGCAACTGCGCAACCGGGTAGTGGACGAGCTCTTCTTGAAAGAGTTTCGCTCGCAGGAAGCATTTCAGGCCCACGGCGAGCAGCTTGAGCGCGCGGGCATCGCAGGCCAGGGACGGGCCAGGCGCGACCGAGTGATCGATCTGCTCTCCACCTATCTGAACCTGCGCCTGCAGCTACACACCCTAAGAGTGCCGGGCACCAAGAAACCGGTGGGCGAATTTTTGGCAGAACTCGACCGCCAAATAAACGAGCTCATGCCCCAAAACTTCGTGCAACTCTACGCCAGCAACCGGCTGCCGCGCCTGCTGCACTATCTCCAGGCCATCGGCCTGCGCGCCCGGCGCGGCGTGGTGGACCTTGAAAAAGACCAGGCCAAGGCCTCCCGGGTCGAACCCTTCACAAAGCATTTGAATCGTATGGTCACACAACTCACCTCCCGGACCAGCAAGCAAAAACGCCGCGCCGTCGAAGAGTTCTTCTGGTTGATAGAAGAGTACAAAATATCAGTCTTCGCCCAGGAGATAAAAACCGCCCAGCCGATTTCGGCCAAACGGTTAAATAAACGCATAGAGGAGATTGATAGCCTGGTTTAGTCCGCCGCGGGGCAAGGGGGGCCTGAAGGATTGAGTTCGTTTATTTGTGCCTGAACGAAAACTCCTGTTATCTGCCAGCCCTTTCTCGAAAATGATAGAGCTTCATTTTCGGGGTGATATTTTTTTCACAGAAAAGATAACTTCTCAACTTCACTGTATCGGAGCCGAATTTTCAACACTTCACCTATCGGCTGCCATTGGTTCTTTATTCTACTTGCCGGCTATGCGGCCAAACAGTAAAATCTTGCTGTAGATCTTTTGCGCCGCTGCATTTTCTTCATAGTCTGCCTTTGCAGCCTAGATCCTGATACTTGAAGGGTACGCGATAACACCGCCAAACATACATAGCGCTTAAAACCGACAATGCCGTGATCAGGACAACGGTCCAGGCCGTGATTCTCCAGGGCATTTATCGCCGACTCAAC
>CAZGPF010000063.1:0-7216 GCA_964527275.1 uncultured Desulfosarcinaceae bacterium | reverse complement strand
TGTTGCAGTTCGTGCTTTTTTGTGCTTTTTGCCATTACGCTGAGTAGTTACCAAAATGAATGCAGCAGGTCACACGCTTAAAGGGGCCTTTTCACGGCTCGCCCGCCGGATCGAGGGCGAGGTGCATACCGATGAGCTGCGGCGCTACATGCTCAGCACCGACGCCAGCATTTTCAGGAAGATGCCTGCGGCCGTGGTCTATCCCCGGTCAACGAGGGACGTGCGGGCCGTGGTTCGTTTTGCCGCCGCGCGCCAAATCTGTGTCCATTCCCGTGGCGCTGGCAGCGGCCTGTGCGGGGCGGCGGTGGGCGATGGGATCGTGCTGGACTTTTCCAAGTACATGCATTGCCTGGTCCGATTGGATATTAGCGCACCGACTTTCGAGTGCCAGCCCGGCTATCGCCTGGGCGAGCTGGATGAGGCCTTGGCCGGTACGGGGTTGTTCTTTCCTCCAGACCCCTCCAGTGGTGAGTACGCCACCTTCGGCGGGATGTGTAATACCAACGCCAGCGGTGCCCATGCGGTTAAGTATGGCAATGTGGCCGACTATCTGCTCGATGCCCAGGTCGTGTTGGGCGACGGTACCATCGGCTGGCTCTCCCATTGGCAGGCCGCCGCCGTTGACGACCTGCCAGAAAACCTGCGTCGTCTGGCCGCATTATACCAGGCCCACGCCCAACGGATCGAAAAAGCCTATCCCCCGGTAGCCTGCAACGTGGCCGGTTATAACCTCAGAGGCTTGGTGCGGGACGGACACCTCTGCCTGCATCGACTGCTGGCCGGTTCCGAAGGCACCCTGGCGGTGGTGACGCAGTTAAAATTCCGCCTGCTGCCCCGGCCGGGTGCCGACGCTCTTGTGGTGGCCTATTTCGACGGCATCGGCCACGCGGCCCGAGCCGTACAATTGGCGTTGCCCCTGGGGCCTTCGGGGATCGAATGCATGGACAAGTCGCTGCTCGACCTGGCCCGTATCTCCGATCGGGCATTGAAAGGCCGCCTTCCCACCGGGGTGGACAATGTGCTGCTCATGGAGTTCGACGGCCCAAGCCTTCAGGATTGTGCAAAACCAGCCGAGAGGATACTTCGACTGCTGCGGGCCAACAACCTCACCGACCGGGCCTGCCTGGCGGTCACGGCCGAAGAGAAGCGCGCCTTCTGGGCCTTGCGCAAGGCGGCCGTGCCCATTCTCTACAGGCTCAAAGGCCGCAAGAAGATCGTGGCCCTGGTGGAAGATGCCGCCGTTCCGGTGGAACGGCTGGCCTCCTATTTTGAGGGCATTTATGAGATCTTGCGGCGTCACGGGGTCGAATTCGTGCTTTACGGTCATATTGCCAAGGGGTTGATGCACACCCGACCGCTGCTCGATCTGAAAAAAAGTTGCGATGTCGATATGCTAAGGCCCATTGCCGACGATGTTTATGAGCTTGTGGAGCGGCTCGGCGGCACGGTGTCGGGCGAGCATGGCGACGGACGGCTGCGCAGCGCCTATATCCAACGCAGATACCCGACGATCTACACTCTTTTTGAACAGGTCAAGGCCCTGCTAGATCCGGGTCTGATCTTCAACCCAGAGATCAAAAAGAGCGTCGATCCCGGCCAGATGGCCCGGGACCTGCGATTTGGTGGTCAATACCAGGCCCATTCCCTCGCCACGCCGCTACTAGCTTGGCCCGAGACGCTGGAGGCCGAAGCCGAGAAGTGCCACGGCTGCTCCAAGTGTACCACCATTACGGCGGACACGCGCATGTGCCCGGTTTACAAGGCGACTCGTGATGAGGCCGCGGCACCCAAGGCCAAGGCCAATCTACTACGTGCCCTGATCAGCGGCGCTATGGGACCCGAGACCCTTTTTCAGGCCGGTTTGCGGCATGTGATGGACCAGTGCGTCAATTGCGGCAGTTGCGCCCTGGAGTGTCCCTCCAAGGTCAATATTCCCAAACTGGCCATGGAGGCCAAGGCGCACAATATACGCCGCCGTGGGGCCGCGTTGGCGGATCGTCTCAGCGCCCATGTCGAACTGGTGGCGGGCACAACTCGCAAATTGACTCCCCTAATCGCTGCGGCCCGGGATCTGCCCGGTTTCTGGAGCTGGACGGCCCGGCTGACTGGCCTGGCCCCGCAGCGGGAGATGGTGCTCTTCGCCCGTCGCTCCCTCTACCGGCAGTGGCCTGAATACACACCGGGAAGGGGTCCCGCGATTCTATTCTACGCCGGGTGTTACGCGGCCTATATGCGCCCCCAACTGGGCGTCGCGGCTTGCGATGTTCTGGCCCATATGGGTTTCCAGGTCCACTTGCCGCGGCAGGCATGCTGTGGTCTGCCACTCTTTTCCAAAGGCCTGGTTGCCGAGGCGCGACGCAAAGTGGGTCAGAATTTGCGGGCCTGGCGGGAGCTGCTCGGGCGGGTGGAGCACATCGTGGTGACCTGTTCGTCGTGCGGTTTCGCCTTGATGGAGGATTGGCGCGCCTTGATGGATGATGCCGCGCTGGCTAGGCGGATCGCTTCCAAGACCGTGCATATCTCCCATCTTCTCAACTTGTATCGGCAACGGCTGACTTTGGACGCCGTGCCACTCAAACTGGCCTACCACCAGCCGTGCCACTTGCGCATTCAGCCCCAGGCCGCTAGCTCTCTGGCCCTGCTGGCCGACATCCCGGGGTTGGAGCTAAAAGATTTGAAGAGCCATTGTTGCGGCATGGCCGGCAGTTGGGGCCTGCTCGCTAAAAACTACGCTTTGAGCAGGGCCATCGGCACCCCCATGATCGCCAAACTCAATTCATCGGGAGCCGTGCTCGCTGTCACCGACTGTCCGACCTGCCAAATGCAGATTGAGCACCTGAGCCGCCTGCCGGTGAAACATCCCATCGAGATCATCAGGCAGGCCCTGCCCGGAGTGTGAGGTAAGTCGCGGTCAGAGCAGGCGCTATCGAGGACTTTACAGGTCCGGCGGACGATGATATCGATATCCAGCCGTCGATTGAGGCCAGCCGATCTTAGCGGGCGGTTAGCCGCGGGTGATATGGATGGTGATAAAACGAAAAAGTCAGACATCTACTCCGTGGGTCACTCTGGCCTCTACTGCAGTGAGGTAGCGGCGAACTTTTTGCCCGTCCATATAAACTAAAATCTCAAGCCAGTTCTTTTTGTAGACCGCCCATGCTTCAGGAACTCTCCATTCGCAATTTTGCCATCATCGAAGATATCAATATCCGTTTTCAGTCCGGGCTGACCGTCTTGAGCGGTGAGACCGGCGCCGGCAAATCGATCATCATAAATGCCGTGAACCTGCTGCTGGGCAGCCGGGTTTCAGCCAACCTGATCCGTACTGGCGCAGAGAGCGCGGAGCTGGAAGCGCTGTTTCATATCGACCCCCACAGCCGCGCCGCAGAGCGCATGGCCCAGAGCGGATACGATGCCGCCGACGGTCTGCTGGTGCGGCGCATCATTTCGCGCAGCGACCGCCACCGCATTTACCTCAACGGACGGCTGGCCACCGCGCAGGTCCTGGTGGCCATCACCGCCGACCTGGCAAGTATCTCGGGCCAGCATGCCCACCAGAGACTGCTCAAGGAAGAGGAGCACCTTCATGTCCTCGACCGCTATGCCGGTCTGCTCGACTTGCGGGAGGAGTATGGAGCGGCCTACCGACGGCTGCTACCCCTGATCCAGCAGGAGCGGGAACTGATCCGCCGCAAAGCGCGCCAGGGCGAGCAGATCGAATTATTGCGCTTTCAGCAGTCGGAGATCGAAGCCGCCGGGCTCTCCCCCAAAGAAGACGAGACCCTGGAGAAAGAGCGGTTGCGACTGAAGAACGGTCAGACCCTGTACGAGAGCGCCCAGCAATGTATCGACGGCCTCTATGGTGCCGAAGGCGCGCTGATCGAGCAGCTGGGCCATCTGGGCCGCGTCCTGGACAAAGCCTCTCAAATCGATGATCAGCTGGCACCATGCGTTGATGCCATGAACAGCCTCTCCTATGGCGTGGAGGACCTGGCCGCGATGCTGCGCGACTACCTCGGCCGGATCGATCTCGACCCCCGGCAACTGGACGTGGTGGAAGAGCGTCTCGACACCCTCAATCGGCTCAAGCGCAAGTATGGCGGCCACCTGGAGGCAGTGCTGGAATTTGGCATTGATCTTGAAAAGCAGTTGGCGCAATTCGACCACCTGGACGATGCCCTGGAGGAGGTAAGAGCGGACCTCGGGCAGTGCCACGAGCAGAGCTGCCAGTTGGCGGCCACCTTGTCCCGCAAGCGTGCCCGGGCCGCGCACGGGCTGGCGCGGGAGGTAGTGACGGAACTGGCGGCCCTCAAGATGGACAATACCAATTTCAGCATTGATCTGATCCCCATCCCACTATTCGAGGAGGGCGGTGAGTATCTGAACAGCGAGGGCGGCAGCCTCACCGAAAGCGGCATTGACCGTGCGCGATTCATGATCTCCCCCAACGTGGGCGAGGCGCTGAAGTCACTGGCCGGCATTGCTTCCGGCGGGGAGCTGTCGCGGGTGGTCCTGGCCTTGAAGGCCATCCTTGCCAACAGCGACGCGGTTGAAACAGTGGTCTTCGATGAAGTCGATGCCGGCATCGGCGGCGGTGTGGCCGAGGTGGTGGGCCGCAAGCTGGCAGAACTGTCGCGGCACCATCAAGTCTTGTGCATCACCCATCTGCCCCAGATCGCCAAATTCGGCGGGCACCATTTTCGGATCGTCAAGGCCGTTTCCGATGGCCGCACCCATACGACCATCACCCCGTTAGACAAGGATCAGCGGGTGAAAGAGATCGCGCGCATGCTGGGCGGCGAGAAGATTACGTCAATGACGCTAAACCACGCCCAAGAACTGCTGCGCAAGCCAGAGGACTCCCGACCCCGCGTTACCAAGGACTCACAGTAGCCTGATCCGGCTTCACCCTTGAACCATGCACCTTGAAAGCGGCCCCAGGCCGCGCAATTGAGATCATGATGCAGATTCTATACAGCATACCGCCTCTTCTTACGGCCGTGCTACTGGTGGCGCTGGCCATGGTGACCTTTGTACTCAACCGCAAGCCCAGGGCCCATCGGATCTTCATCCTGCTCTGCTTGCTGGGCAGCCTGCTAAATGTGGATATCCTGATCCAGCTCAATGTAGCCTCGCGGGATTTTGCCTTGCGCGCCAGCCGCTTGTTACATCTGGGCCACCCTTTTTTGCCGGCGCTGTTTATTCACTTCTTTCATGCCTATTTGGATATCAAATCGAGGCGCTGGCTGGCGTGGACAGCCTATGCCTGGGCTTTTATGCTGGCCGCCGTCTCCCAGGGCGACCTGCTCGTGGCCGCAATGTACCGTTGGGCCTTCGGTTTTGCCGCTCAGGGCGGCGCACTCTATCCCATGATGGCTCTGGGGTCGGCCTTTGCCGTGATTTACAACCTGGTATTGTTGCTCAGGGCCATCGCCGAAGAGAGGCGCAGCGTACAGAAGAACAGGTTGAAATATATGCTTGCCGGTTTCGGAACTCTAAGCCTGCTGACCTGTCTCAATATTCTGGGGCGTTTCGGTTATCCGCTTTATCCGCCCGGCAACTTCGGGTTCATTCCCTTAGCGATTTTTGCCGCCGGGATCTTTAAATACGATCTGCTCGATATGGGCTTGCTGATTCGTAAAAGCGTGCTCTACACGGCCTTGACGGCCCTCGTGACCTTGATCTGCGCGGCGTTGATCGTCCTTATTCAGACCCTCTTCAAGGCAACCCCGTTCTACGACTCCCCGCTGCTGCCGGCGAGCTTGTTGGCGCTCATCGTATTTGTGTTCGGGCCGCTCAAGTCTAAAGTGCAGCTCTTCGTCGACCGCCGCTTTGCCAAGAGACGCTATAACTATCAGCAGACCATCAAACAGGCCAGCCGCACTATCAGCTCCGTACTCGATTTTGAAAAAATCACCCGGCTGCTCGAGCAGACTATTATCGACGCCATGCAGGTCGATCACTGCGCCCTCTATTTAAGCAACCAGGACCGTGGACGGTATACGCTGTATGCCTTTGCCGGTAGCGGTGCCGCATCGGAAAATGTCTCCGCGCTCTCAAAGGATGCCGCCCTGGTCGACTCTCTGGAGCAAACCGAGGGGCCGGTGGCGCGGCAGCAGGTGTTGGCCAGGAGGCCGACGGAGAGCGTGAAAAATCTGCTGGCGGCCATGGATGCGCTGAACGCGGAGGTTGTGTTGCCCCTGGTATTCAAAGCCAGCCTCAACGGGTTTCTCGTGTTGGGCGAAAAGCGTTCGGGTGAAATCTATTCCAGGGATGATCTCGACCTGCTGGTCATTCTGGGCCACCAGAGCGCCGTGGCGCTTGAAAACGGGCGCGCCTATGCCGCGCTGAATGCCTTGAACCGCGATCTGGAGACCAAGGTGGCCGAGCGCACAGAGGATCTCGAACACGCCTTAAGGGAAAAAGAGCGCACCCAGGAGCAACTGGTGCGTTCGGAGAGTCTGGCATCTCTGGGAGAGTTGGTGGCCGGCGTGGCTCATGAATTGAATAACCCGCTGGCCAGCGTGACCAGCCTGGTGCAGTCCACAATCGAGGATTTAGAGGCCTGGGAGTCACGACGGGTCCCGGTCGCGGAAATAATCGACGACCTCTATTTTGCCGACAAGGAGCTGCTGCGCGCCAAATCGATAGTCTCAAGCCTCTTGGGGTTGGCGCGCCAGACACAGACCTACGAGGAGAGAGTCGATCTTAACGCCGTGGTGCGGGATGCCCTGCGCGTACTCGACAACCGGCATAAAGACGAGCAGTTACGGATCAAGACGCAATTTGAGCCCGATCTTCCCGCCATTGAAGGCAATTTCGCCAACCTGGGCCAGGTGGTGATCAATATCATCAACAATGCCTTTCAGGCCGTCGACTCTCTGGATGGCGAGATCAACATCTACACGCGCTTTGAAAAGCAGGCTCGGCAGGTGGTGTTCGTATGCCAAGATAACGGCCCTGGTATCGACGATGAGATTCGCGAGGATGTATTCAAGCCGTTCTTTACTACCAAGCCGGTGGGTGAGGGCACGGGCCTGGGACTCTATATTTGCCACTCTATCGTGGCCCGGCATGGGGGCATCATAGATCTGCAGCCGGCAGATGCGCGCGGTACCGTGGCCACCATCCGGCTGCCGGTTGCCGATGCGTTCCTTGACCAAGCGTAACTACTCAGCGTAATGGCAAAAAGCACAAAAAAAGCACGAACTGTAAC
>CAZGPF010000062.1:0-7261 GCA_964527275.1 uncultured Desulfosarcinaceae bacterium | reverse complement strand
GAGTAGTTACAGGGCGTTTTTAATAAATCGTCTCCAAGAGCATAGAAAAATCGCACACTTCTACCCTGCAATAGCTCCTGGAAAGCCCTCCCCCGATAACATTTACGCCCATCCCGGCCCTTCCCCAACAAGGGGGCGGGAGAAGACTAGAAGCGTTCGGGCACAATAACCTATCGAAGTGTGCCGATCAAGCAGCGGTGGCCCCGGCGTCGCTCCCACGCTCAACATGGACTCGAAAATTATAATTGCTCTATTTTGTTGCACAAGCAATCATTTGTTATTATAAGATTTTTCATCTCATAACGGGCAGACAGGCGATGGCAGGGACACAAAAATGAAAACCACGACCGACCACTGCTTCTAACATGAAGATACAAAAAACCTGCATCCAACTGGCGCGGACCCACCAATATGTGAAAAACGGGTTTCTCCGGCTAACCACCGTGCAGCCGGGGTCCATCCAGACCATGCTGGTAGCCAATCTCGATCTGCCTTCCGCGCTCATGGCCACTTCCGGCCAGGTGGCAGATGATATCTTCAAGACCCATCGAAAATCGAGGAACACCATCTATGCCCGCTGGTTTTGGCGCTGGATCATGGCCGTGATCGAAGCCCTTCCCAAATCGATTTTCAAGCGTCCGCCGCTTTAGCTTTTGCCGGCGAAAGTGCTCGACCATGCGTTTAAATACCATCATAAATCGATACCTGCTGCTGGAACTGCTGCCGCCCTTTGGCCTCAACATCTTCTTCTTCTCGTTTATCTTCCTGGTGACCGAGATCCTGGAGATCACCAACATGGTGGTCAACTACCATGTCAGCCTCTTCTCATTTCTGCTGCTGCTGCTCTATTCCATGCCCTTTTTCCTGACTTTCATCATCCCCATGTCGGTGATGATGGCAGTTTTGCTGACCTTTCTGCGCATGTCGCAAGACAACGAGACCGTGGCCCTCAAAGCCTGCGGCATGAACCCCCACCGCTATCTGGTGCCGGTATTCACCTTCTGCCTGACAGGCTGGTTGCTGACGACCCTGATCACCGCCGTGGTGCAGCCGTGGAGCAAACGCGCCTACTACCAGTTGTCGGTGAAACTGGCCCAGTCCCATGCCGACGCCGTCATCAAGGAGCGCACCTTTATCGATAGCTTCGACGGCATGACGCTCTACATCAACAAGATCAACCTGACCGACCGCAGCCTGACCGATGTCTTCATCGAAGATCAGCGCAACAAAGCTGTGAACAATATCATCGTGGCCCCCAAGGGGCGCATGGTCCTCGAGGTGCAGAAAAACATAATCCGTCTGCGGCTGTTCAACGGCGCCATCAACCAGGTCAGCCTCACCGACCATGCGGCCCATGTGATCTCCTTTGAAACCTATGAGATGAACCTCGATATCAAGTCGATCCTGTCCAAAAGCATGGGCGCCCGCCGGCCCATGGAGGAGATGACCATCAATGAGCTGAATCGATATATTCGCTCCACCGCAAGAGGAAGCATCCGACGCCACAAGGCGCTGATGAGACTGCACGAAAAATTCGCCTTGCCTATGGCCTGTTTTGTTCTCGGCCTGGTGGCCATCCCCATGGGCATGCAATCCCGGCCGGGTAGACGCTCGACGGGAGCGCTGATCGGCATCGCCATTATTTTGGGATACTATATCCTCCTGTCGGTCGGCTGGTCCTTGGGCGAATCGGGCACTCTGCCGCCGGTGGCGGGCATGTGGGCACCCAACATCATTGTGGGGGGCGTCGGCATCTGGCTCTATAGCCGCATGCTTCAGGACCGTGCCGTGCGGTGGAGCCGGGTGTTGGGCACCCTGCATCCAAAGCGCTTCGGCGGCGAAAAAAAGAGAAAAAGCGCGCCATGACTATCATCAACCGCTACATCATAATCCAGGCCGTCAAGTTCTTCTTGCTGACACTGCTGACGGTGGTCTGCATATTCGTGGCCGTGGACTACCTGGACAACATGGACAATTTCATCGAGGCCGGGATCTCACTGTGGCGCGCCTTTGAGTTTGTGGCCTACAAGATACCGTTCATCTGCGTCCAGGCCATGCCGGTGATCCTGTTGCTGGCCATACTGCTCGTCTTCGGTCTGATGAGCAGGAACAACGAGCTGATCGTGCTCAACTCTGGAGGCATCAGCATCTACGCCATGCTGCGTCCCGTCCTGATGGTGGCCGCCGCCAGTGCCCTCTTGCTCTTCTATCTGTCCGATCAGGTGGTGCCCATGACCATGCAGTGGTCCAACGATATTGAGAACCGGGAGATCCGCAAAAAGACCAATGTTTCCTTGCGCACCAAGGACATCTGGATCAAGAGCCACCGGCAAATCACGCATATCAAATATTTCGACCCGGCCAGCCAGGCCATCTCCGGTTTCACACGCTACTATTTCGGTGGCGACTTCAAGCTGGTCAGGCGCATCGACGCCGAAAAAGGCGGCTATCAAAACGGACACTGGACCCTGCGCGAGGTTATGGACCAAGCATTGAATCCGGCCACCAGCGCCTACGACATCGAGCTGCGGCAGACCCTACGGGAAGATTTGCAAATGCACCCAGATGACTTTAGCCAGATCGTGCGTAAAGCCGAAGAGATGAATTTTCGCGAGCTGCGAGACTATGTCGCAAGGGTGGAAACCGAAGGCTATAATGCCACCACCTACAAGGTGGATCTATATGCCAAGATCGCCTATCCGTTCGTCTGCTTTATCATGCCCCTCGTGGGCATCGGCTTGACAGCCCGGCGGCGGCTGGGCGTGGGGCTGCCCGTGAGCATCACATACGGCCTCGGCATCGGGTTTCTCTATTTCGTATTTCATAGCTTCTGTCTCTCCCTTGGTTACGGCAATATCCTGCCCCCACTGGCCGCGGCTTGGCTGGCCAATTTTGTTTTCCTGTGCGGCGGGCTGCTGTTGGTCATCCGCGCCGAGTAAGCGTTCACAGGGCACCGAATCTGCTTCGTTGCCGGGCCTTTGAGGTACCAAAGTACATCTTGCAGCAGGCCCGGACGCCTTGCATATCCGGCACCTAAGCAAACGCCTACAGCGCTGTAGCTTATCACCTCTTATTGACTTCAACCCCCTGAACGGGTTCCGCGCCGCATAGGTCGCACGAGGCGTAGAAAAGCAAGAGCAGCGAAAATGTGCATATTGACTTGGCAAAAATTGTTGGTTTAGGATCAAGCCCAGCAGGTATGCGGTTTATGACAATCTGGTTTGCTTAGATGCTGACAAGCGCATTGACCCTCACGACAAACACTCTTAATATTGGCCGCCAAAATCCGTGGCGCTGCGTGTGAGCATGGACCATGGAGATCGGCACACCCCAAGCACCCAATTTTTGAGGCGAGCTATGCAAAAGGACCTTTTTCGGGATATCATCGAAAGCGCTATTAAAGATGAAATTGAAGCGGCTCACTTTTATGCCACGGTGGCAGACAAGGTTGAAAACGCTTTTCTCAAGGAGTTATTTACCACCTTTAGCCAGGAGGAGCAGAAACATCGCCGGCTCCTGGAAACCTTCCGCGACGACCCTTCTATGGGCATCGGTTTTGAAAAAATTCCAGATTTCAATGTCTCTGAAACCGTGGAGACGCCGGAGTTATCACTGGAGATGAAGCCGGTGGATGCCATTGCCCTGGCCATGAAGAAAGAGGAAGCCGCAATGCGACAATACAACCGCATGGCCGAACTCTGCGCCGACCCAGACCGCAAAAGGCTGTTTCTCGAACTGGCCGCCATGGAGCGGGAGCACAAGACCAAGATGGAGGCCGCCTTCGTGGACATTGGTTACCCTGAAGTGTGGTGATTTTAAGCAGTCGTAACACCTTCTCCCGGGTCGTCGCGCGGTTCAAGCCCAGCTCCCTGGTTGCCGGTGCCGACATTGGGCGGGTCGGTTAATGTGCGCAATGTTATCGCGAATCCTTAGCCTCTCATCGACGCAACCATTTCAAAGTATGTTTGACGGCACATCTTTTCCACTTCCAGCATGGAGTCCAAAGCTTCATTGAAGTCTTCCCGTCCCGTGGTGAAAAGTCCGTGGCCGTGGACGATGGCGCCACGGTGATTTTCGAGGGCCGGCGGCACGCTGTGGCACAACCCCGATATCCCGCTGCCGACTTCGCCGGGCACGATGGGGATATCCCCTATGAACCGTGGCCGGGGGCATCTAAGATGGCACTCAGCGGTTGCATCGCAGGCGGCTTTGACTTGCGGGGGACAATTGAGGGAGAGGATCACGGCAAATCGGGGATGGCCGTGGAGGATCGCCCTGCACCCGGTGCGGGCTACGGTTCGCAGATGGGTGTCAAGCTCGCTGGAGGCGGTCAGGCCGGCGCTGGTAGAGCCGTCCAGGGGCACCGGGTCCACGCACCCCTCCAGGGCGTCCAGGGAGCTGCCGGTCTGACTGATATACAGGATGCCGCCCCAGCGGTAGGATAGATTGCCGAAACAGGAGTCCACCAGGCCCTGGGCCACTGTGATGCGTCCTGCCTGGGCCACGGCCCGGTAAACCGCAGCTTGGGTGTCAAAGGGGGCCGTCATCAACTGCGGCCGGGCCGGGTTGGTGGTGCCCAGATGGGCCACGACGGCATCAAAGGCCTGGTGGTATTCGGCACTGGCAGCGCCGTTTTGCAAGGCGGCTAAATAGTCGCTAAAAAATTTGACCAGGCAGGCAAAGCATACCGAGCTGACCACCACGAACCCCTGCTCCGGACTCACCGTGCCGTGGGCCGCGACTGCCGGCCCGCCGTCCGCATCTGAGGAGGCGATGATCACGCTTTTGCTGCTCTTTAGTCTATCGACCATGGCATCGGCGGTAAATTGGGCCGTTACAGGCAGGTCGTGCAGAAAGGTGCGGGTTTCGCAATCCTGGGGACGGATGGTCGCGCCGGCCCTGTCGGCCAGGAATCGTAGTATGGCTCGGTAAGGCTCCGCAGGCCTTAAATAGACCAGGGAGTTGATATCGAGATCGGCAAAGACCCTTTCAAGAGTGGCGATTTCCGGGCCCTGACGGTTCCACACCAGCTCGTCATCCAGCCCGCCCACCAGGGGACCCGATCCATGGGCAGGCGAGGCCAGTCCGGCGTCGACGAGCCTGGTGGCATAATGCTTTACGAGTCGATCCATGGCAATTCCAATGCAAGCGCCTTGGCTTTCAGCGGTCGTCCTTGTCTGTCCAGCCCGCGAACCTTAAAGTATTTGGCCCGGGTGTCCAGGAAAGTATGGCGGTCGAGGGGCGCAATCTCGATCTGATTACCACTGCTGCCCGCCTCCTCGAAGAAGCGCATGGGCAGATCGTCGTGAAGGCCGTCAAACCCGTTGATATAGTTGATGATGCGTTCGTTGTAGACGATGCGCTCGCCGATGCGCAGAAGATCCTGGGCCCCGGCCGCCACCCCGGTAACCGCCGTATAGGCTTTGGCATACTCTTCCAGGCTGGCGGCAAAGAAGGTGAACTTGCAGGCCGTCAGGGAATCGACCATGGCATTCAGATCTTCAGAGATTTTAATGCTGCGCGCCTTGCCGTCGAAGCTGAAACGGTCGGTGGCCACGGGCTTGCGCAGGATCTCGTGGCTGATGGGGTATGCGCGCAGATGGCAGCCGCCTCGGGTGGAGACCGCATACCCCAAGGCCATGCCGTAAGCGCCCCGGGGATCGTAGGCCGGTAATTCCAGTCCCTTAACCGCCATGGCGCTCTCCGGCCGTCCCATTGCCCGGGCATAGCGCACGGCCCCCTGGCCCAAGGCCCGCCCTTCGCCCCGGGCCGCAGCCATGTCGTCCAGCAGCGCCAACAAGCTTTCCGGGGTATAATCTTCACCGCTGATCTCCCGCCGGCAGGCTAGGGTGGCGGCTGCGGAGATGGTGTCCATGCCGTAGATGTTGCAGCGCCGATTGGCCTCCACAACCAGATCGATCTTTGTTCCGCCGATCAGGGCCGTGAAGTGCGACATGGTCTCGAATTCGGGCATGGCAACACTCTTGCCGCCGACCCGCCCGAGCTTCTTGCATAGGATGTGACACCCACGGCAGCCGTACTTTCGCGGCGCAAAAGCTTTTGCATAGGCCGCAGCATTGAGCCGCGCAGCAGGCGCGAAATGCGTACGGCGAAAATTGTCCGTCGGCATCATGCGCCGATTGTGCATCAGATCGTAGACGGCCCCGGTTCCCAGGCGGGCAAACCCGTATGGCCCCATAAGGGCCGGAGAGGCGGACGTGAGGCGCATGATCTGCTCACGGGCCCGCCGCAATCGGGCCGCGTCCTTGACCCTGACCACCCCGCTGCCGTCGATCAGGATGTATTTGAGGCGCTTGGCCGCGAAACACAAGCCCAGGCCGGCGCGGCCAGCGCTATGGTGGCGGTCGACGATCACCGAGGCAAAGCGCACCCCGTTCTCCGCAGCCGGGCCGATGCAGGCCAAAGAGGCCCTTCCGGGATTCAAGGCCGCGTGGACTGCGGCATTGTCCCGGCCCCATAAATAATCGGCCGGTCGAAACCTCACACCGTCAGCGTCGATCTCCAGACCGACGGGACGGTCGCAGCGGCCGCTGATCACCACCCCGTCCCAGCCGGCCCGCTTGAGGCGCGTGGCAAGCCGGCCGCCCACCGAGGCATCGCCCACCAAGCCGGTGAGGGGGGACTTGGAGATCATGTGCGCGCGGCCTGAAGTCGGCGCGCTGGTGCCCACCAGGGGCCCGCTAAAGAGGCCCACGATCATGTCGGGATGGTCCCAGTTCAGGTGTGCGCGGGCTCGCAGATAGCGGCCGCCCAGGCCCTTGCCCCCAGTATAGCGCGCATAGATCCGCGCATCGGGTCTCTCGACTTCAAAGCTACGCCGAGTAAGATCGACATGCGCTATTTTCCCGGTCCAGCCGTATATCATATCGTAAATGCTTTTGTGGTGCTTCAGAATAGGTGCAAAAGAGACGCTCTACGATCTTGCTGGCCTCTGAATGCGTCTCGTTGTGTTGCTTCTAAAGGAGAGTGCGTAGATATAAGGATTGCTGATGATGCTGCGGCCACTTTCGGCGCGCTTATGCCCATAAAAAGCGATGGCGAAAAGAAGGAGCATATAGCCATAAGAAAAAAATAAGATGGCTTCCTTCTTTAACATGTATCAGCCTTTAGCCGTATCAATTAGAGGACGGATTAGCGCCGGAGGTGTCAGAATACCTGGCGTTTATCTGCCCCCTGGTAGCAAAAAAAATGTAACTACTCAGAGCACTTCATCTTCGGCCCTTCAGGCCTTTCCATATAG
>CAZGPF010000061.1:0-7283 GCA_964527275.1 uncultured Desulfosarcinaceae bacterium | reverse complement strand
ATCGCTATATGGAAAGGCCTGAAGGGCCGAAGATGAAGTGCTCTGAGTAGTTACCATTCCGAAAGGTTCTCTCATGACCGCTCTTGCCCGTCCCATCCATTACCAGTTGGAGATAGCTCCCGACCTGGAGCGCTTTTGCTTTAGCGGCCGGGTTACCATCGACATGCGCGCCCCACGGGAGGGCTGCCTGGTGAAGCTGAATCTGCTAGAGCTGGCCGTCTGGCGGTGCCGTATCAAGAGCGATGCCAAGTGGCGCACGTGCGCTTTTCAAGTCGATCCGGCCCAGGAGACGCTCACCGTGATTGCGCCAGCGGAATTGAAGGGCGACTTCAAGTTGCGCATAGATTATGACGGCCGGATCAACGACCGTATGGAAGGTTTCTATCGCTGCGCTTATGAAGAGCAGGGCGCTAAACGTCACATCGCCGTGACCCAGTTCCAGGAGAGCGCAGCCCGCCAGGCATTCCCCTGCATGGATCATCCCCTGTACAAGGCCACCTTTGACTTGACCGTGACTGCTTGCCACGATCTCGAAGTCATCGCCAATACCCCGGCCAGGCAGACCAGACAACTCCAGGACGGGCTCAAGAGCGTGCTCTTCGAACGCACCCCGGTGATGTCTACCTACCTGGTCTTCTTCGCCGTCGGCAAGTTTGAATTTGCTCACGACACTATCGATCCCAGGGTGCGCGTGGCCACGCTGCCGGGGCTGGGCCATACCGTTGCTCTGGGATTGTCCTTCGGCCGCCAGGCCCTCGATTTCTGCGAACGATACTACGGCATCGACTATCCCCTTTCAAAGCTGGATCTTATTGCTGTACCCGACTTTGCCTTCGGCGCCATGGAGAACTGGGGCGCCATCACCTTTCGCGAGAATTTGCTGCTCCACTTTCCCGACACCACATCGGCGGAAGGCGTGGAGCGCATCTGCGAGGTGATCGCCCACGAGATCGCCCACCAATGGTTCGGCAACCTGGTGACCCCCGCCGATTGGAAGTATTTGTGGCTCAACGAGAGCTTTGCCACCTATTTCGGCTTCGGCGTCGTGGCCGATGCCCATCCTGACTGGGGTGCCTGGGACCAGTTTCTGCACACCCAGACCGCCGCGGCCTTGATCCGGGACGGCCTCAAAACCACCATCCCCATCGAAATCCCCGGCGGGGAGCATGTGGTGATCAACTCCAGCACGGCACCGATCATCTACAACAAAGGGGCCAGCATGCTGCGCATGATCGAAGGCCATATCGGGCACGAGCGCTACCGACGGGGAGTGCGCACCTCCCTGCGGCGTCATGCCTACGCCTGCGCCGAGAGTCGTACCCTCCGGGAAGCATTTGAAGATGCGGCCGCCATGCCCATCACCGCCATGGTTAAAAGCTGGGTGGGTCAGCCGGGCTACCCCCTGGTTACGGTCCGTCGTGACGGTGATCGCCTTTTTTTGAACCAGCATCGTTTTACCTATCAGCCCATGCAGAGCGACCAGGAGTGGATGATTCCCATCAGAATGCAATACCGGACCGCTGCGGGCGAGGAGCAGACCCGGCATCTGCTCATGGATGGGGCCGCCACAACCATAGATCTGCCGCCGAACGTCAGTGCCTACAAGCTCAATGCCGGCCAGACCGGATTTTATCGCGTGGCTTACGAAGATCCCGAGAACCTGGCGGCCTTGGGGGAGCTGACAGGCACCCAAGCCCTTTGCTCCATCGACCGCTGGGGGGTCCAGAACGATCTGTATGCTCTGGTCCTGGCTGGCCGTAACTCTTTGGATTGCTATCTCGACTTTCTGCAGCACTATGTTTCAGAGTCGGACTACCTGCCTTTGGTGAGCCTGGCCTCGCACCTGCAACAGGCTTACGGTGTGACGCCACCGGATCGGCGCGAGCGCATCAGGCGCATCGGCGCCGCCAGGGCCCAAAAGGCTCTGGATCGTATCGGCATGGCACCCCGAAAAGAGGAGCCCCACTCCCGGGCGGCCCTGCGCGATCAGCTCCTTTGGCAGGCGGCGGCCTGGGGTTCGGTGCCGGCGGTGGAGTTCGGCCTGCAGCAGTTCGATGGTATGATCTCCGGCGCAGGGGTCCATCCCGACATTGCCCGCAGCGTTATGCGGATCGGCGCCCGCCACAAGGGAGGCGTCGCCCTGGATTGGTTCAAGAGGCGTTTTGCCCAGTCTCCCAGCGAACACGAGCGCATGAACATCCTCGCCGGCCTGGCGGCCTTCGACCAATGGGACCTGATCGAGAGTGCCCTGGCATTTGTTTTGGAGTCCGTGCCACCGCGCAATCAATTTATCCCCATTGCCTTGGCCGGCGCAAATACCGAGGCCGCACCCCATATGTGGTCCTGGTACCTGGCGCATCGCAAGGCCCTGGAAGCCTTTCATCCCCTGCTATACGAACGGGTGATCACCGGCATCGTACCCCTGGGCGGCCTGGAGATGGAGGAGGATGTGAGGGCCTTTTTCAGCGACTACATCGAGACGCGCCCTCAGCTCAAAGAGGCGGTGGAGTTGTCCTTAGAGTATCTGGCCATCAACATGCGCATGCGAAACAGCCAATGAAGATTGAACGCGGCAATGTGCAGTCCGCACAATGGAAACAGAGGGGATATGCGCTTTGCAACCAGACGGTTGAGCAAAAAACCCTGCCTGACCGAGGATCTGGCGGCCAAAGCCCGGCAAGCGATTGACAAGCAATCGGAGGCGTCACATGCGAAATAAAGGCCTGATCGCAATCCCGGCAATATTGGTTCTGCTGATCGCTACGCAACAAGGAGGGAGCATGGATAAGAGATCGGAGGCCGCAAGGAGCACAATGCCCGCAGGCGGATATTCTATCCCTGATGACGCCGAGCTGCGCCGGCGCCTGACTCCACTGCAATACTATGTCGTTCGCCAAAACGGAACCGAGCCGCCCTTTGATAACCTCTATTGGGACAACCACGCGGAAGGAATCTATGTGGATATCGTCTCGGGCCAGCCCCTTTTCAGCTCCAGGCACAAATTTGAATCGGGAACCGGCTGGCCCAGCTTCACCCAGCCAATGGTGGCCGAGAATATAGTCGAGAAATCGGACCATAGTCTCTTTGTGGTGCGCACCGAGGTTCGCGGCAAGCACGCCGACACACATTTGGGCCACCTGTTCCAGGACGGCCCCCCGCCCACTGGTTTGCGTTATTGCATCAACTCGGCGGCGCTGCGGTTTATCCCCAAGGATGAACTCCAGGAACCTTGAAGATTGAACCTGTTTGTGCATACCTTGCCTTGACTTTTGCCCGCTCCGGCCTGCTGTTGTATCTGACCAGCAGTTGGTTCGCGAAAGGTAGATGACCAGTTCTACCCTGACATCCGGGACGTGCTGCCCAAAACGATTGTGGAGTAGGAGGCCAGCGATGAAATCAGATGATCTACCGCTGTTTGATCTTTTCCAGCGCCAACGGCGCTATATCGTGCCTCTCTTCCAGCGCCCATACGTCTGGGAGGAGGAAGAGCAGTGGACACCGCTTTGGCAAGACATCACTGGCCGAGCCGAGGCTGTTCTCGAGCGAGACCAGAGAGGTTCGAGAAGCGAGCGAATCGGCAATCATTTCCTTGGTGCTGTGGTGCTGAACCAGATCAGGGTGTTCGGGCGCCAGGTCGACACAGTCCAGGTCATCGACGGCCAGCAGCGGCTTACTACGCTACAGCTCATGATCGCAGCGTTTCGCGACCTTGTCGCCACCACGGAGGAGCGGCGTCTTCGCGACGACCTACAGCGCCTCACCGAAAATGACGGCGTTCGTGAAAAAGAGCAGGAGCGCTTCAAGGTCTGGCCGACCAGTGCCGACCGCCAGGATTTCGAAGCGTCGATGAGTGCGAAGTCGCTGGATGCCTTGCTTAAGAAGTATCCGCTCCAACGAAGGAAGTACGCGCGCAAGCCGGATCCCCGACCACGCCTCGTGGAAGCCTACATGTTCTTCTCGGAGGCCGTTCGGGAGTTCTGCTTCGTCCCTGCCGATCCGCCACCAATCACCGAAGGCGAGAATCGAGATGAGGGGAGTGCTGAACCTGCCCTGCAGTTCTCGGACGAAAGGGCGCACGCTCTGTTCGAGGCTCTTCGGCGGCACATACAGCTCGTCGTGATCGCGCTTGAAGAGGAGGACGACCCTCAAGTCATCTTCGAGACGCTGAACGCTCGGGGTGTTCCATTGCTGCCATCGGATCTCATTCGCAACTTCGTCTTCCTTCGCGCGACCCAGCAAGACGAAAATGCCGACGAGCTCTACGCCTCCCAGTGGTCCGAGTACGACGAGCGTCCAGCGGAAGCCGACGCCGGCAAGGACAAACGATTCTGGAAGCAGCTAGAACGCCAAGGCCGCGTTCGTCGCACACGACTCGACCTATTCGTCCACCACTACGTGCAATACCGATCTGGCAAGGACTTCAGCATCGGGCACCTCTACAACGCCTTCCGCACGTGGTGGGAGGAGAACGGGACACGGGAGGTGGCTCCCGAGCTTGCAGAGCTACGCCGGCACAGCGATGTCTTTGCGAGGCTCTTCGTGCCCGAGGGGGACAGCCGAGTCGATATCTTTGCAACACGGCTCAGGGCCATCGACACCAGCACGGTGTATCCCGTCCTGCTGATGCTCCTCGTAGGCGGTTGTGATCGTATCGAACCAGGTGACCTCGACGGCATCATCACCGATCTTGAGTCGTACCTCGTCCGGCGCATGGTCTGCGATCTTGGGACCAAAAACTACAACCGGTTCTTCATCTCCCTGTTGGAACGGCTCCGGTCCGCCGAGAAGATATCGCGTTCGTTGGTCCAGGAATTCTTGTTGGCACCGGAGGGGCCCGCAGGCGAGTGGCCCACCGACAAAAAATTCTGCCGCGCGTGGCTCGAAAAGCCCGTGTACGAAACGATGAAGGCTGCGAAGTGCTCAATGGTACTGGCGGCCATTGATCGCGCCATGCGGAACACCAAGCAGGAGACGATCACCATTGACGGGCCGCTGACGGTGGAGCACGTGTTGCCACAGTCGTGGGAGGCCCCAGCCTGGCCGGCGCCACCTGAGTCCGAGTCGCTATCAGAATCGGACGAAACAGCAACCGAACGCCGAGAGCGTCTCCTTCATAGCTTGGGCAACCTGACTTTGCTCACCCAGGCGCTCAACTCGTCCGTGAGTAATGGTCCCTACAGCGTCAAGAGGCCCGAGATCGCAAGCCAGAGCGCCTTGAGGCTCAACACGTATTTCCAGGAAACACTGACCTGGGACGAGGACGTGATCCAGAGTCGGGGTCGAATCTTGTTCGGGCAGGCCAATAAGATCTGGCCGTGTCCGGGAGGGGGGAAATGATGTCCCAGAGATGCCTCGGAGCCGCATTGCCCGAAGAGGAAAGCTCGACAGGGGTACTAAACAGAGGTACACTATAACATGATGGCCGCAGGCGGAAGCAACGGAAAAGCTCATAGATTTGGCGGTGATTGGACGAACGCCAAGCTCAAGGTGCTGAAAGGCTACCTCGAAAGCTATACCCATGCGCTCAAGAACTCGCCCTTCCGCAAGGGCTACATCGACGCATTTGCCGGCACTGGCTACCGTGACACCTACCGCAACGACACTGATAATCCGAGTCTAATGTTCCCGGACCTGGCTGAGGAGGAGCCCCAGGGGCTGCTCGAGGGCTCCGCGAGCATCGCCCTGAAGACCGAGCCCCGCTTCGACAAGTACATCTTCATCGAGCGGAGCGGGAAACGCTGCGCCGAGCTCGATGCTCTCAAACAGGAGTTTCCTGACCAGGCTGAAGACATTGAGGTACGACAGGGTGACGCCAACCAGGAGATCCAGGCTCTTTGCGATACCAGCAAGAAGAACTGGTCGTCGCACCGCGCCGTATTGTTCCTCGACCCCTACGGCATGCAGGTAGAGTGGGTGACGATCGAGGCAATCGCGGCGACCAAGGCAATCGATCTCTGGTTGCTCTTCCCCCTGGGTATCGGCGTCAACCGGCTTCTGAAAAAGTCCGGAGACATTCCGGCGAGCTGGCGCGCGCGGCTCAACGCGCTGTTCGGTACCGAGGATTGGTACGACGAGTTCTACAAGGTCGAAAAGACGCAAGACCTGTTCGGCAACGAACAGGAGCATGTCGAGAAGGCAACGATGGAGACCATCGCCCGCTACTTCAACGACCGTCTGAAGACCATCTTCGAGGGCGTTGTCGATCAGCCCGGTGTGCTCAAGAACAAGGTCAACTGTCCACTCTATCTTCTCTGCTTCGCGGTCGGCAACAAGGAAGGCAAGGACATCGCGCTTAGGATCGCGAACCATCTCTTGAAGGAGGTGCGCTGATGGCACAAAAGTCATCGATTGAATGGACAGAGTCCACTTGGAACCCCGTCACCGGCTGCACCAAGATCAGCACCGGCTGCATGCACTGCTACGCCGAGCGCATGGCCGCGCGGCTCCAGGCCATGGGCCAGGCCAACTACGTAAACGGCTTCGATGTCACCCTGCAACCCCACATGCTTGAGCTGCCCCTGCGCTGGAAGAAGCCGCAGACCGTGTTCGTCAACTCCATGAGCGACCTGTTCCACAAGGATGTACCCGTCTCTTACGCGAAGAAGGTCTTCGACGTGATGCGCCGGGCTCACTGGCATCGGTTTCAAGTGCTGACGAAACGGGCTGGTCGACTTGCGCAGCTCAGATCCGGCCTTGAGTGGGTGTCAAACATCTGGATGGGGGTCAGCGTCGAGACAGATCGCTACACGTCGCGGATCGATGATCTCCGCGAGACCCACGCCCACGTGAAATTCCTTTCCCTGGAGCCACTGCTCGGTCCGCTGCCCGATCTTGACCTTGACGGGATTTCCTGGGTGATCGTTGGTGGCGAGTCCGGTCCTGAAGCAAGGCCGATGGACGCAGACTGGGTGACAGACATCCGGGATCAGTGCCGCCGGGCTCGGGTGCCGTTCTTCTTCAAGCAGTGGGGAGGGACGAATAAGAAGAAGGCTGGCCGGATACTGGAAGGACGCACCTGGGACGATCTGCCGGTGATCGGCATGGCGAAAACAGATGCGGGATCATAGCGCGTTAGGGGAAGTTGTTGACAAATTTTACCTAATCAATTCACCTGATGTAATGGTCAGACGCATCCAATCTCGCCGACTCCCATATAGGCCACCTCTTCAAAGACGGCCCTATCCAATTTCCACCTTAATAGATGACAGCTCAAATAGCGTTTCATTTTCTCGGATTACAGCAATTGCAACTTTCGCTTTGAGCTTTGCGGTTTAGTTTTTTCT
>CAZGPF010000060.1:0-7284 GCA_964527275.1 uncultured Desulfosarcinaceae bacterium | reverse complement strand
CGTTATAGTTCGTGCTTTTTTGTGCTTTTTGCCATTACGCTGAGTAGTTACATTATTATAAATATAAGCAGGACATTCTTCTTCGCTTATTGCGCTATGGGAACCAGCCGCAAACCAAAATTCTCCATCTTATATATGTAAATGCCATCCACTTGCAAGTAGCCGTCGGCCATTATTATTGGGGCCTGGCCCTCTTCCACCCGGGTGATCACCGCGTCTACGGTAACCTTTTGATTGGTGGGGACGATCTGGCCGCGGTAGGACCATTGATGGTTATGCGGGGCCGCCATCTCGAAACGGTGGCTTGATCTCAAGCCCGGCCAGCGCTGGATAGCGGCGTACTTGAGCAACTGCAAGAAGGACTCCACCCCCAGGGAGCCGGGACAGACCGGGTCCTGGTAGAAGTGGGCCTTAAAGAACCACTCCGCAGGATCGATCATCTTGTATCCGCGTATCAATCCCAACCCATGCGTTCCGCCCTGGGGGCTGTAAATCTCGATGCCGTCGATCATACACAGGGCCTTGGCGGGCATCCGCAGCCCAAGGGGACGAAAGATCTCATCGGTAGGGACATCTTCGGGCGTCAGCGGGGCATGCAGGTTAAAAGGTCGGGTCTCGGTCCGGGCCAGTTCCGGCTCGCCGGGCAGGTAGACACCATCCCGCAGCCCGACCTGGCTGGAGAGTGCCTGGGCTGTGAAGAAGCCGAAGTAGGTGGTGCCGGTGTAGATGGGTCGACCGCTGGAAAGCACCTCGAACTCGAAATGTTCGATAAATATGTCGGCGGCTTCGGATACCTTGGCCATGCGGGTGCGCATGACCAAAGTCCGCGCCGCCGGTAAAAGATTGGCGTGCTGGGTGGCCCGGCCGCCTAGGTTGCGGAATTTGAGATCGGATTCACTCCTCAAGGCCGATCCGGCATAGGCCGCCAGCCAGCCGCACGGCTGCAGGGCGATCTCCAGCAAGATGCAAAAGGGCATGCAGCCGCTCCGGTCGGCGCCAAAATACCACCCCTCGGCCGGCACATCACATTGCGCCTCCACCCAGCCGCCGGCTTGTAGCACCCAGGGCCGGGGTTCGATGGCCGTGACCCGATCTATGAAACAGTAGGGCGGTCCTGGCAGCCGAGCGATGGTGCGCTTGTCGTCGAACACCGCGTAGGGCGCGCCAAAGGCCTTGGATGGACTGCCGCTGGCAAACTCCAGAATCTGCCGCCGGGTGAACAGCGGATCGGAAACCGTGGACGGACCAGGCAAGGTCCGCCGCCCGCCGCTCTTGTCCACGCGGGACCAGAAGGCCCTGATCTGGGCCTCGCTGACGCCGGCCATGCGCATGGACATATCCTTGAAAAAGACGATGTAGCGACCGTCGGCATACATGTGGGCATCGGCGATGACGTAGGGTTCGGCGGCGTAGCCCAGCTCCTTGATCTCCACCGCATAGTGCACCTTGCTTGTCTGCGGCGTCACCGGACCCCGGCACTTCAAACGGCAGTCGATACCCTGGAGCGGCTCGTAGGCCACCTGGTCATGGTCGACCACCCAGCCCAGCCGCAAAAGCAGCACGCGCAGGGTGTGGGCGCAGCACTCGTACATCAGGGTGCCGGGCATGACCATGTCGTCCACGAAGTGGCAGGTGAGGAACCAGTCGTCGGGATGGATATCGGCCTCGGCCTTGATAAACCCCTTGCCGAACCGGCCGCCAAAGGGTTCCAGGGTGATGATGCGGTCGATCAGCCGCATACGCCCGCCGGGCAGCCGCAAGGGCCCAGGCAAGCGGATCTTTTCAAAGGGGCCGCCGAAACAGCCTCCGATCTCTCCGCTACGCAGGGCCTCGACCTGCTGGTCATCACAGGTTTCGTTTTTCAAGGCCACCAGTGGTTGGTAGGGGTCTTTGCCGACGATGGCCTCCGAAGCGCGGTCATCGTCGTCGGTCAGGATGATGCCGCCCGAGTTGCGCACCTCCTGCGCGGTGAAAAAACCGGCGCAGCCGTCGGTCATGGTGATCAGATGTTCATCGCCGATGCGTCCCTCGAAGCGGAAAAAGAAGAGATAGGTCTCCTCCTGTCGCACGAATTTGTCGATGTGGATGTCGTAGCGGATGGTTTCGCCGGGACGGGGCAGTCCGCGGTGAAACCGGATCTTGGCGTCCAGCAGGCGATAGGTGCGCTCTCCCTTGACCTGGTGGTCGATGCCGAGGTAGGCGCACAAAAACAGATCAGCCTGGCCGGCCTCCACCGAGATGCATACCGGCGCCCGGCCGCCGTCCAGATACCAGGCACCCTGCCTGACATCATGCTCGGTGACCACGCGGCCCTTTCCCAGGCTGCACTTTTCACCCTCCACCTTAATGATGCGGTCCACCAGCATCAGGGGCTCGTCGGGCAGTCGCACCCTCGCCTTGTAGCTATCGATGATATCGAATTGAGGTCCCAGCAGCTCGCCCACCGATCCGATGGCAAACTGCATACACTGGCGGCGGTCGAAGGCCACTTCGCTCTCCGCAGGCCTTGCCCCTTCTTGCTCGGATGCGGACGCGGCGGGTAGAGGCGCTTCCTCCGGTCGCACATCGGCATGGTTACCGTCATCGCTGTCAAGGAGCTGATTGTGGAGCCCGAAGGCCTCGCCATATTGAGTGGTGAGGCGTTGGGACAAATCGAGGAACTTCTCATGGGCCCGGGCCGTGGCTTCGACGGTATCATCGAAACGGGCGATGATATTATCAAGGTCGAGCCCGTTTGCTGAAGTGTGCACGGCTGGTGCTGGGGGTTGTCCACTGGGTGTGGTTTCAGGTTTAGGGGCCTGACCTGGTTGGCTCTTGCGGCGAACGGCGTCCGGCGGTCTGAGTGTTGGCGCGCTGCCGCCGATGGGGATTGCGATGGTTTGCCGGGAGGTACTAATCTCCGGTGCCGCATAACGCTCCGCATGGCCGTGCAGCGGGGTCAGGTCCACGGGTAGACCGGCCGCCGCCAGGGTGCCCAGGGCCTTTAGCAGAGCCAGGATTTCATTCTCGCCGCGGCGGTTGGCGGCCACCGCAAGGTGGGGCTTGCCGTCCAGGATGCGGTCTATCATGCGGGTGCAGGAGCAGTGGGGGCCGACCTCCAGGAAGGTGCGCACACCGTCGGCATAGGCTTGTTGGATGGTGGCCGGAAAATCGAAGCCGTGCATGGCCTGGCGGGTGATGGAGTCCGCAGCGGCTTCGGTGGTCAGGTCGATGGCCCTTTCCAGGGCGCAGCTATAATAGCGCACGCCTTGGGCAGGCGTGGTGTCGAAACGGTGCAGATCTTTGTAGGCCTTCGCCGATGGGTGGGCCGCATCGCAATGCACGCTGACCACGCCATCCAGGTAGACGGCCTCGCACTGCATGGCGGCGATGGCCCGTGCTACATGTGGACCGAGGCCGCCGATGACACACTGGCTGGGCGTATTGACGATCATGCGGCGGACATAAGGGATGGCCGCCAGGGCCTCGTCAACGGTGTGGGCGTCACGTTTCACCGCAGCCACCCGCCAATCAGCCGCCTGGTCTGTGGGCAGTTGCCAGGCTTTTTTGAGGGAGTAGTAGGGAGCGGCCAATTGGGTTTTGAACAGATCGGACGACCTCAGCCGCCGTAGCATCTCCCCGCGATCTGGCCAGGCCCCGGTGGCGAAGTGACCCGCCGATTCACCCAGGCTGTAACCGATGACGGCATCGGGCTTGAGTTTGAAACGCTTTAAAAGACCGGTCATCTGGCCGCCGAAAAGCACTTGGCCGAAAATGGCGCGCAGGGAATCGGCCACCAATTGTTCATCGGCATCTTTTCGCCAGCCCTGTTCCCACGATACCCGCCAGGGATCGTACCATCGGGATAGCATCTGGGTTTTGAATTGATCGGTGGCGGCCTCCATTTCCAGTAGCACTTCCGGCCAATGGACGCCGAGGGCACGTCCCATACCGACGTAGTGGTTGCCCGAACCGGGGTAGATGAAGGCAATCGACCCGGGGCTTGTCTGATCGGCAGGCTGGTAACAGACGCCACCGGCGCCTTTGAAGCGGCGCGGCGAACGGGTCTCGACGGCCTGGCGAGCCGCAGCTATACATCGCTCCAGGTGCTCCATAGAATTTGAGATCATGGCCAGGCCCGCGGCGGTAAGCCGAAGTGAACCGTTGCGCCGGGCCCAGTCGCGGGCCAGTCGCTGTAGACTGAATGTGGTGATATCTGCGCCTCTGGGCAAGGATGCTTCCAGTGCGTCGAGCCCATCTTGCAGCTGCCCGGGTGCGTCGCCCGGGATGTGGAAGAGGGCGTAAGGCATGGCGCCCATGGGGCGCTCAGCGACTTCTGTCCCCATGGCCCTCTCCACATTCCTGGATGGCGGTTCGCCCACCACGGCATGGGCACAGTCGCCGTCGGGTGTCATGGCGGCCACGCAGGCGCGGCGAGTAGTCTCCCTGCTTTCCCTGGGCCAATAGGCTGGCTTGATGGGAATATGAAAAGAGCCCTGATGCCAGATTGCATCTTTTGGAGCGCGATAGTTGGCCGCCGGGGCGACGATGCGGTGAAAAAGGCTCAGGGCGGCTTTAACCAGCGATGCCATGCCGGAGGCGGCACCGGTATGGCCGATGATAGGTTTGAGGGTACCGACGGCGATGGACTTTTCGCTATGCACCCGGCCCTCATCGAAAAAGTCGTGCAAGGCATGTGCCTCGATCCTGTCCTGGTCGGGGATACCGCTGCCGTGGGTCTCCATCAGGTCGATGCTGGATGGCGGTACGCGAGCATCTTTAAATGCCCGTTCCAGGGAGCGAACATAGGCCTTCCCGCCGTTGGCCTGGTCGTCTTGGCCAGCGCCGCCGATCCCCTGGATCACCGCGTAGACACGATCATCATCCGCCCGTGCGTCACGCAAGCGCTTGAACACCAGGGCCACGGCGCCTTCACCCGGCAGGGTGCCGTCGGCCGCAGCGTCGAAGGGGCGCACGGTCTGGCTGCGGCTAGGTTGCAATCGTGAGAAGAGGGTGGCCAGATTACGCTCGTCGCAGTTCAGATCAACGGCCCCCACGAGGACACTATCGACCTCATCGGCCCGCAACATGCGCATTCCGATCTCGGCGGCCCGCAAACCGGAAGCCTCCTCGGCCGATACCACGAACGAGGGACCGCCGAAGCGAAACTCCCTGGCGACGCGGCTGGCGACGATGCCTCCCAAGGCACCCAGGGTGCGGCTGGCGGTCAGCGGAGGGCCGCATCGATCCTGGGACTGTTCCAGCCATTGTTCCAGCGCGGTTTTCTCTAGATCGGTGTCCACGGACGCACGCCATTGGGATGCCAGTCGCGGCAGGGCCCAGCGCAGGTGGAAATTTGTGGCCTCGTAATCAAAGCCGATCCCGATGACAGCACCCATCCGCTCCCGTGCCTTGCGCAGGGCAAGACCGGCGTCGCGCATGGCGCCGGCGGCCACCTTGAGCATGAGCAGTTGCTGCGGCAGGATATCGGGTATCTCACCGGGCGGAATCTGGAATTCGCCCAGCTCAATTTCGATCTGGTCGATATAACCTCCCTTAGGAAGGCGGCCGCCAAAGATGGTTCGTATGGCAGCCGCGGACTTATATCTATCGTCCGGCGGAGATGAGAGGCTGGTGCTTGCATTGAAAACGGCGTGTTGAAACGCCGTCAACGAATCGAGCTTTCCCAGGGTTAGGTCCATGCCCACTATGGCGATGGGGTCATGGATATGTGTGGCCTCCGGCTCGGTGATCTCGATGGGGGCCGGCGGGTTTTCATCCACCCCAGGGCCGGGCTCCTCAAGCAGCAGATGAGCGTTGATGCCGCCGAACCCAAAGGCGCTCACGGCCGCCTTGCGGGAGATCGAGTCGCCGCGCCGTTCCCACGGGACCGCTGCGGTCTGAACCCGAAATGGGCCGGTGAGTAACGGACTCCCAGAAGGTGCGGATTTAAAATTGAGCGAGGGCGGCAAGGTTCGATGGTGCAGAGCAAGGGCGGTCTTGATCATACCGGCCGCGCCCGCAGCGGTAAGCAGATGGCCGATCATCGACTTGATCGAACCGATGGCGCACTGGCCCTTGCGCCAGCCGTCCCGGCCCCATAGATCGTGCAGGCTCTGTAGTTCCGCAGCATCGCCCGCAGGCGTGCCCGTGCCGTGGCATTCGATATAATCGACATCCTGGGGCTGCCAGCCGGCCTGGTCATAAGCCTTGCGCATGGCCCGCAACTGCCCGGCGGCCTCAGGGGCCAGCAGGTTGCCGCGCATATCGTTGGACAGGCCGATGCCGCGGATGATCCCGTAGATGGTATCGCCATGGGCCATGGCGTCCTCGAGGCGTTTGAGCGCCAGCACACCTGCACCCTCTCCGACAACGAGTCCGTCCGCCGCTTCATCGAACGGGGTGCAGCGTCCCGAGGGCGACAACGCGCGCAACTGGCTGAAACCGATCTGGGTGTAGAGGCACGATGGGCGGGACACGCCGCCGGCCAGCATGACATCGGCCCGATAGGTCCGCAACTCATCACAGGCCAGCTTGACAGCATGGATCGATGAGGCACAGGCCGCATCGAGGGTATAGCTGCCACCGCCCAGGCCGAGCGCCAGTGCGGTTATGGAAGCCGGCATGTTGACTACCCGCCCGGAGATGGCCTCGACGGGCGAAATCCACTGATCGAGACGCGCAAATGGCTGGTCGCTGATCCGGTCCCTCACTACCATGCGGCGCGAAATAGCTGCGGCGGTATCGGTGGGCAGGGCAATGGAGGCCAAAATTAGCCCCACCCGATGCATGTCGATAAGCTCGGTCCGCGTCTGGTCGAGGGCCTCCCGGCAAGACCGCAGGGTCCAGTGCAGCATGGGATCAAGTTGCCTCAGCAGGGAAGCCTCGAGCGCGTATCCCTGGGGATCAAAATGGAAACCATCGATCAGGCAGGCTTGATCTGAATAGGCCTTGGCGGGTGCCAGGTGCTTATCCAGCACCCAATGACCAGGCGCGATCCAGCGATGCGCGGGCGTGGTGCCGACGGCATCGACTCTCTGTAGAATATTGTCCCAAAAGGAGGATATCCCATCGGCGGCTTGAGGAAATATCCCCGCCAGGCCGACGATTGCAAGGGAAGGTGATTGGCGCGTACCCATAATCCTTGGCACTACTCCAAAATCACCAACGCCGCAAGTCAAAAGCCCTCTCCCGCCAGGGAAGGGGAGCATAACAGAAAAAGGGTTTCCCCCTATCTCACTATCTCGCCATGCACATAGGTCGCGATGCTGCTATTAATGACTTCTATCTATGCATTGACGAAAA
>CAZGPF010000059.1:0-7291 GCA_964527275.1 uncultured Desulfosarcinaceae bacterium | reverse complement strand
ACATCTTTTTCTTATAAAAGAGTAACTACTCAGAGCACTTCATCTTCGGCCCTTCAGGCCTTTCCATATAGCGATGCTATTATGAAAAGACCTGAATGACCGAACCTAAAGCACTCTGAGCAGTTACAGTTCGAGATAGAATTGTTGCAGTTCGTGCTTTTTTGTGCTTTTTGCCATTACGCTGAGTAGTTACCAATATTTTTCGTACATTTTGAAAAAGTAGCCCTCAATCAGGTATGGTTTGTTTGCAGTCAATGGCGGAGAGAGAGGGATTCGAACCCTCGAAGGAGGTTTCCCCCCTTACTCGCTTAGCAGGCGAGCGCCTTCAGCCGGCTCGGCCATCTCTCCAGAAATGGATTGTAGTTGATAGTTCATGGTCTTTAGCTAGCAGTCAATTTATGGCGGAGGGAGTAGGATTCGAACCCACGGAGCTTTCGCTCAACGGTTTTCAAGACCGCCGCCTTAAACCACTCGGCCATCCCTCCCGCAAAACGGTTTCGATATTTAGCACCAGCGGATGGTAGGGTCAATAATTTTATGCAACTCACTGTTGATTTTAGACAATTGAGAGTTGACTTTGAACGCCATTGGTGATTAGTTCGCCCTGCATTTGGCCGTCGCCATGCCGGATTGAGGAGAGCTAAGATATGAAACAAAAATATGCCATTATCCGCGATGACGATCAGAACATATTGATCGTGCGGGAGTATGCGGAACTGGATAAGGAGATGGTCTCGCTCTTGTGCGAGGAGTCTTATCCCCTGGAAACCATGGCCGCCGCCGTCGAGGCTGGCCATCAGGCTGTTATTGACGCCATCCGCACCAACAACATGTACCCGCCTCATGTTTTTGCCGGCCCCATTGCCACGGCAATTGAAGGCCTGTTCCAAGAGGGGGGCAATCTTTCCGCCGAACTGTTCTTTGATGACAAAGAGTTGTTTATAGCTGAGGAGGAGAAACAACCCGTCGAGGCGGAAGAAGAGACCAAGGATGAAGTTGATGTCGATGATCTGCTCGAAGAGAACGAAATTGAAGACGATGCCGAGGATGAGAAGGTAATCAAAAATCTCAAGTCAGGCATCAAGGTTTCCGACGACGACAGCGAAGAATAGCGAGCCCTCCGACAAGCTATAAGGGGGCTAAATGCAATCAATCACCATTCATTAAGGGGAAAAATAGTACCCGTTTTCCCTGTTTATCCTATCCATAGTTTTCATCTAGTCGATCTGCTCATAGCATGGGCGTGGGTCCCTTGCATGGCCACAGACCCGGCAGATGGCAGAACGCATTCACGGTAATGGATTTAAGTGGATTTACACTCAAAAGCTGATTGATTGAAATCGGTTCCGGCCACCACCCATCCCTTGGTGTCGCTGCCCTCCACCACGCCCCCCACGATTGTGGGCCATAAGGAGTCCCTGATAGATTACGGCAACCTCTGCCTGCCAAGGCAAACGGCCGCCGGGAAATGGATCGGTCGACTCCAGTCTTGGTAGACGCGGGCCTGATCCAGAGTATTGTCACCAGATTGCCGTAGGCGGCAAACTCTTGCTTGGTCGCCATATTGTAAATCTCATGGGTACATGATAACAGCATCGTTAAATTTTTGTAACTACTCAGAGCACTTCATCTTCGGCCCTTCAGGCCTTTCCATATAGCGATGCTATTATGAAAAGACCTGAATGACCGAACCTAAAGCACTCTGAGCAGTTACAGTTCGAGATAGAATTGTTGCAGTTCGTGCTTTTTTGTGCTTTTTGCCATTACGCTGAGTAGTTACAAATTTTTAACCTACGATTGAGGTTCAGATCCATGCGGGGTCTTGCCATATTTGAGACCCTGCGAACCCCGGAAAAACAAGAGGAGGCACAGATGCGTAGACTTTCTGCATGTTTGGTACTGGCACTTGTCGTGACGTTGGCTTTTGCAACTAATTGCACAAACCGTGACCGTGAGAAGGTCATCAAGGTCGGCCTGAATGCCCCGATCACCGGGGATATTCCCAAGGTGGGCGAAGGTTCCAAGTATGCTGCTCAAATGTGGCTTGAAGACATCAACGAGGCCGGCGGACTGGATGTCGGCGGTGAAAAGTACAAGGTCGAGGTGGTTATCGAGGACAACGAGTCCAAGGCCGAATCCGCAGTGAAAGCCAACACCAAGATGATCACCGAAGACGGGGTGGTGGCCATAGTGGGGCCCCAGGCCTCCAGCCAGGCCATTCCGGCAGGTGATGTGGCCAACAACTATGAGACCCCGATGATCAGCCCCTGGTCCACCAATCCCAATACTACCAAGGATCGTCCCTTCGTTTTCCGCGGCTGTTTCCTGGATCCTTTTCAGGGTCCGGTGGTGGCCAACTTCGTCAATGAAAAATTTGGTTTCAAGAAGGCCGCCGTCCTATTCGACGTGGCCAGCGACTACCCCAAGGGATTGGCCGAAGTATTCAAAAAAGCCTGGGAAGAAATGAACGGCCCTGAATCGGTGGTGGCCTATGAGAGCTTTACCACTAAAGACACCGATTTTTCCTCCCAGTTGACCAAGATCATCCAATCGGAAGCCGACTTCTTTTTTACACCCCAGTATTATAACGAAGTGGCCCTGATCGTGAAACAGGCTCATGAGCTGGGTTGGGACAAACCCATCGTGGGCAGTGACAGTTGGGGTTCCGCCGAGACCGTGGCCCTATGCGGCGAGGATTGTTACGGCCTCTATTTCAGCACGCATTATGCGGCGGCCGGTGCCAAGGGAGCCACAAAGACTTTCATCGATCGCTACCAAGATAAGTACGGCTATGTACCCGATGACGTGGCTGCCCTGACCTGGGACTCGCTGCGGCTGGTGCAGCAAGCCATCCAAGATGCGGGCAAGTTTACCGGCAAGGTCAAAGAAGACCGTGTGGCCATCCGGGACGCCCTGGCAAAAATCAAAAACTTCGATGGCATCACCGGCGGTATGACCTTCACCGAAGAGGGTGATCCGATCAAATGCGCGGTCATCGTGCGCATCAACGAAAATGGCGAGTACGAATTTCACCAATCCGTCTGTCCGTAATTCCTGAGAAGCTGCTTTACGACGGCAGCTTCCAAAAATGGGAAGCGCCGCCTGAGCGACTCCGGCGGCGTCATCGCGAGCTGCATCGCACCGGGCGCGGCGATCTGCGGATCACCCGCTCCCGGCAGTTCCGTGCGGGCAGCGCCGGGGGAATATTCAACGCGGGAGCATGTTGATGGAATTTTTTTTGCAAAATGTGGTCAATGCCCTGCAATGGGGCAGTTTCTACGCCCTTATCGCCCTGGGATACTCCATGGTTTACAGCATCATGATGGTATTCAACTTTGCCCACGGTGATATCTTCATGACCGGTTCCTACATCGGTTTCGGCATCGCCACGTTGTTTATTGCCCTGGCGGCCTCGCTCGGGCTGTCGCTACCAGGCTGGCTTTTATTGGCCCTGACCATCGTCATCTCCATGATCCTGACATCTTTTCTGGGGATCGTAGTGGAGCGCGTGGGCTACCGGCCGCTACGCGAAGCGCCCCGTGCATCGGCGGCCATCACCGGATTGATGATCGGCATCATCCTGGAAACCGGCAACCTGGCCGTGCTAGGCGCCCGACGCCTCAGCTTTCCGGAACTGATCCCATCGACCACTTACAACCTGGGAGGTATCTTCGTCACCAACAAGAAGATCCTTATCGTGCTCGTCTCCCTAACGCTGATGTACGCCCTGCACCAATTTATCCAGAAAACCCGCTGGGGCATGGCCATGCGCGCCATGTCGTTCGATTTTCCCGTGGTACCGCTGATGGGCGTCTCCCTGAATGTCATCGCGCCGCTGACCTTTGCCGTCGGTTCGGCCCTGGCCGCAGCCGCCGGTATCCTGTATGGCCTGGCCTATCCGGTGCTCGACCCCTATATGGGCGTCCTATTGGGCTGGAAGGCATTTGTCGCCGCCATCCTGGGTGGGCGCGGCTCGATTCTGGGCGCGGCTTTGGCCGGGTTCCTGCTCGGATTCATCGAGATCTTCGTCCCCATGATCTTTCCGTCCACCCTGCGCGACCTGATAGCCTACTCGATTATCTTGCTGATTCTGACTTTCAGACCCTATGGATTTTTCGGACAGGCCCACAGCACGCAGTTGCGTCTATAGCTCGACATAAATAGGACTAAAATAGTAACTACTCAGAGCACTTCATCTTCGGCCCTTCAGGCCTTTCCATATAGCGATGCTATTATGAAAAGACCTGAATGACCGAACCTAAAGCACTCTGAGCAGTTACAGTTCGAGATAGAATTGTTGCAGTTCGTGCTTTTTGTGCTTTTTGCCATTACGCTGAGTAGTTACCTAAAATAAAGATAGGCTCATGCAGGATAATGCTTTAACGACCCAGGGCCCGGCTTCCAGAATTGCACTCCTCCGCGCCACTTTTTCCGTTGTTCCCATGCTGGGCTGGCTGGCCGGTATTCTATGCGCCGTTTTCATCGAGCGGCTCTTGGGTGATCCGCTCGCTTATCAACTCTATCTGCCCAAGCTGCCGGTCCTGTTCGG
This sequence comes from uncultured Desulfosarcinaceae bacterium, assembly GCA_964527275.1. Lineage (GTDB taxonomy): Bacteria > Desulfobacterota > Desulfobacteria > Desulfobacterales > Desulfosarcinaceae > JARRKU01. The sequence continues at coordinate 2,742 of CAZGPF010000059.1, read as the reverse complement.
CTGCCTGATCATGTTCAAGGAACCGGCCTTGATTCCTAGCGTCCTGGCCTACAACATCCTTATCTATGCGATTCCCGTCGCGGGGGTAGCGCGGCTCGGTGCCACTGTTTTCAACCACCTGGCCACAGCAATTGCGCGACTGCCCATCTGGCTCTCCAGTCTGATCCATCTCGGGCTGCTCTATGCGGCCCTGCACTATTGGGCCGACTTGAGCGACTACCGGCTGCTGGTCCTCAAGCTGACCATGATCGCCGTCATGTTGACTCTGAGTATCAACTTGATCAACGGGTACATGGGAGAGTTCTCCTGCTCGCACCCCGGTTTCATGGCACTGGGGGCCTATGCCGCATCTACCGTTACCCTGCTCTTTTTCGCCGACGACCGCATGTTCGGCGCGGCTCTGCTGCCAACAATGCCAGGGCAGCTCTTTTTTCCCCTGGCCCTGATAATCGGCGGGTTTGCGGCTGCGGCCGGCGCATTGATAGTGGCCATCCCCTCTTTCCGCACCCGGGGGGATTACCTGGCGATTATCTCCCTGGCATTTATGTTTATGGTTAAAAGTTTCATCGAGAACATGGAGTGGGTAGGCGGCCCGCGAGGGATAGGAGGTCAACCTAACTGGTCGACCCTGCCGGTGGTCTTCGCCTGGATGGTGATTTGCATCTGGGTGATCAACAATTTCGTGCGCTCCATTATGGGCAAAGCCCTCAATGCCGTGCGCGACAATGAAACCGCCGCCGCTGCCATGACCGTCAATACGCGCAAAACCAAGATGATGGCCTTCATGCTGGGTGCCTTCTGGGCAGGCGTGGCCGGAGGCCTGTTCGCCCACGTGATGCGCTTTGTCAATCCGGCTACCTTCGGAATTCAACGCCTCGCCGAAATTCTGGCCATGGTCTACTTCGGTGGACTCAACTCGGTGGTGGGCTCCATATTCGGCGCGGTGAGCATCAACCTGATCAGTGAAATGCTGCGGCCTTTGGAGATCTACAAATGGATCGTCATCCCGCTGATCCTCATCCTGGTGATGATCTATCGGCCCACGGGATTGCTGGCCTTCAGGGAGTTTGATGTACGCAAAATTTTAAAGCCCAAAAATTACAGGCTTTAAGGAGACCCGACCCATGCCCCTGCTACGGGTATCTGACATGACCCACAACTTCGGCGGCCTGCGGGCTGTACACAATTTCAATCTCTGCATGGAGCCGGGCGAGATACGCGGTCTGATCGGACCCAATGGCGCCGGCAAGACCACCATTTTCAATCTGATCACCGGCATTCATACACCTACCAAGGGCGCTTTGGAACTGGAGGGCGACAGTCTCATCGGCCTGCAGCCCCACGACATCGCCGCACGGGGTGTGGGTCGTACTTTTCAAAACCTGCTGCTGTGGCGTCATATGACAGTCGAGGAGCACGTGAAAATGGCCCACTACTCCCAGTTGACCTACGGTCTGACAGGGGCCCTTTTCGGCACGCCGCGCCGCAACCGCGAAGAACGAGAGGTGGAAGAGAACAGCGCGCGTCTGATGGAGATGTTCGATGTGGCCGAATTTTCCGATCTGCTCGTGGCCAACCTTCCTTACGGCGCCCAGCGCCGGGTGGAGATGGCCAGGGCCATGGCCACCAATCCCAAGGTTCTGTTGCTGGACGAACCCACTGCCGGTATGACGCCTGAGGAGCTTGTCCGCATGATAGGCACTATTCGTCAGGTGCACTCGGAGTTCGGCGTGGCCATCTTTCTGATCGAGCATCGCCTCAAGTTCGTCATGGAGCTGTGCCACACGATCCAGACCCTGGTCTTCGGGGAGGTCATCGCCGAAGGCACCCCGCATGAGATCCAGAACAATCCTCAGGTCATCGAAGCCTACCTGGGCAAGGAGGAGATCGCCTGATGCAATTGACGGTTGAAAATCTGCAGGTCTCCTATGGCAAGATAAAGGCCTTGCACGGTTTGAACTTCCACCTCGACCAGGGCGAAATTGTCTGCATCATCGGCGCCAACGGGGCCGGCAAGAGCACTACCCTGCGAGCCATCTCGCGTCTGGTAGACGCCCAGGCAGGTTCACGCATGACCTTCATGGGCAAGGATCTGCTCCAATACCCGCCGGACAAGGTTGTCAGCCAGTTGAGCATCTCGCATGTGCCCGAGGGCCGGCGGCTGTTCGGCAACCTGACCGTCATGGAAAATCTGCGACTGGCCACCTTTGCCCGTAAGGACAAGGAGAATTTCAAGACCGACATCGAACGGGTCTTTTCCATCTTCCCGCGCCTGCAAGAGCGCGAGCGGCAGGCTGCGGGTACCCTCAGCGGCGGCGAACAGCAGATGCTGGCCGTGGGCCGCGCCTATATGAGCGGTCGCAAGATGATGCTGCTGGACGAGCCCTCCATGGGCCTGGCCCCGCTACTCATGCTCTCCCTGTTCGATGCCTTAAAGGAGATTAACGACGCCGGCACTACCATCCTGCTGGTGGAACAGAACGCTCGCCTGGCCCTGAAGTTTGCTGAGCGCGGCTACGTCATAGAAAACGGCGCCATCGTACTCGAAGGTGAGTCCCAGGCCCTGCTCAACGACCAGCGGGTAAAAAACGCCTATTTGGGGGGTTAGCGCGGTTTTGATGACCACCTTAAAAGTGGATCACGAAAAGAGCCACTAACTTTGCGTCCCGTAGTGTTTAAGTGTATAAATTCGTAACTACTCAGCGTAATGGCAAAAAGCACAAAAAAGCACGAACTGCAACA
>CAZGPF010000058.1:0-7300 GCA_964527275.1 uncultured Desulfosarcinaceae bacterium | reverse complement strand
ATATGGAAAGGCCTGAAGGGCCGAAGATGAAGTGCTCTGAGTAGTTACAAATTAACAAATGTTCATCCTGTAACCTGCATGGCGGGCCTCGATTGCTCAAGCAGAAATCCGGCCCAACCGACTGCACTCCTTAGCAAATCCCGGCGTACTCCTCAAGAAAACGGTCGAAAAACGAGACCATGAATTGATGCCTCGCCTGCGCCATTTGCCTGCCCGTGGGGGTGATCATGTGATCCTTGATGCGGGCCAGTTTAACCACATATTCGCGATAGCCGGTATCGTTGCGTGAATAGGATTGCGCCTCTTGCGGAGCAATGCGGTCATTGTGCAGACAGGCCCCCAGTTCGCCGGCGAAAAGGTAGGCCCGGGCTACTCCCACGGCTCCTATGGCGTCCAGCTTATCGGCATCAAACAGGGCGCGGGCCTCATTGGTGTTGGGCGTGTGGTCCCCGCGAAAACGGTGCGCCCGCACGCAGTGAATAATATTCTCTTTACGCTTCGCATCCAGGGACAACGGGGCCAATATCCGGGCCGCCAGCCGGGAACCAGCAACGGCGTGGCACACCGATCCCCTGGAGGCTTCCTGTTGGGGGCGTCCGATATCGTGCAGGTAGGCGGCGGCCTCCAGGACCAGCATATCGGCTCGCTCCGCTGGTCCGATTTTGCGACACAGGCGGTGGACCCGCAAGGTGTGCTCCCAGTCGTGGCTGCCGGCGGCTTTGGAGAGACAATGCCTGGCCGCCAGACGGATTTGCGCCATTATATGCGCGGCCGCAGATGGGCAGCTATTCAGTGGCGGCATGGTTGCGGGCTCCAGATCCGGGTGGTGGATTTTGGGGGCGGATGGAAGATGCGTTCATCTTGCACTCAGCATTGGAGGAGGCGGTCCGACGGTCATGAAACCCTCCGCCTCGGCGATTGAACGCTGACCGGAACCCAACACTTATCACATCAAGCAGAGAATGAAAACTGATGGTCTCGTAAAAAGTCGAAATTTCAAATTATGACCACAATATATGGGTGATAATTTGCATTTAGACACATCATTATGTGGTCAAGAATCATTTATCGGACTTTTACGAATTCATCAAAACTGATGGAAATTGCCTGATGCTCCCCACTTTAAACCACTATTTAAATTTATTTAAATTCAATAAGTTATAACTGTAGTGGAAACTTTTTTTGCTTTTTCCTCTTGACAGAGTCGTGATTATATATTCTTGTAGAGGAAAGTGGGATAAAGGTTGAAAAATGTTTAGAGGCGTCTCCTCACATATTCTTGATGACAAAGGGCGGATCGTTATCCCGGCCCGCTTTCGCGATACGATTCGAGCCAATGGTGACGAAGCGGTTATGATTACGTGCATGGACCAGAGTCTGTTCGCCTACCCCCTGCTGGAGTGGGGCAAGATCGAAAAAAACGTCCTGTCGGCGGTCGGACAGAACAATGTCATGCGACGATTCCGCCGGGTGTTTGTCGGCGGCGCTTGTGAGTGCGGTTTCGATAAGCAGTCGCGGGTACTGATACCGCCGAGCCTGCGTGAATATGCCCAACTGGAAAAGAATATCGTCATGGTCGGACTTGGCACCTATTTCGAAATCTGGGCGCTCGATAGGTGGGAAACTGAAAATAAGTTGTTGGAGCAAGACCTGACAGAGCCGGAGGTCCGTCAAGCTATCTCCAAATTAGGGCTATGATGTCATGACCTACCGGCACGTGAGCGCCATGCTGGAAGAAGCCATCACGTGCTTAGCCTGCCGGCCAGGGGGGATCTTCGTCGATGGTACGCTGGGGGGGAGCGGCCATGCCAGGGCCATCTGTCATAGTATCATGCCGCAAGGCGTCTTTGTCGGCATAGACCAGGACAGTGACGCCGTCGCCAATGCCAAAAGAGTACTGGCGCCTTTTGGTTCCGGCGTGCACCTTTTTCACGGCAATTTCGTTCACCTGCCCGAATTTCTGGCGCGACTCAAAATCGTGGCCGTCGATGGCATTCTTATCGACCTGGGTCTTTCGCAACATCAATTGGAAACCAGTGGCCGGGGATTCAGTTTTCAGAGGGACGAACCGCTAGACATGCGTATGGATATCCGGACGCCCACGCGCGCCCGGGATCTGGTCAATCAACTGCAAGAGACGCGGTTAGCACGACTTTTTAAAGAGTACGGCGAAGAGCGCTGGTCCAAGAAGATCGCACGTAGCATAGTCAAGGCGCGTAGCCGTGGCGCGATAACCTCGTCGCGACAACTGGCCGAGCTGGTGCGCGCCGCCGTTCCGGCCCGAGCGGCCGCCAAACAGAGAATTCATCCTGCAACGAGGGTATTTATGGCCTTGAGAATAGCCGTGAACAGGGAGCTGGAAAGGCTCGATACCCTACTTTCGACGGCCGTCGATTATCTGTCGCCTGAAGGCCGGCTCTGCATTTTGTCTTTTCATTCGCTGGAAGATCGCCTGGTCAAACATCGGTTCAGATCGCTGGCCAAAGGGTGCATCTGCCCGCCCGCTTTGCCCCAATGTGCCTGTGGCCAGCGGCCTCGTGTCCGGCTGATCACCCGCAAGGTGAGGCGCCCGTCCCAGCGGGAAACGGCCCGCAATCCCATGGCGCGCGGTGCGCGGCTGCGGGTCGTGGAAAAGTTGCCCCTCAAGGAGAAGGGTTGAGCATGGCCGCCAATCGTAGAATCCGCCAATCCAGTGGCAAACGCATCACAGGCATCTGGGTGCTGGTGCTGGCCCTCTTCATGGGCGAACTCTTTTTCTATACCTGGTGCCGAATGCAGAACCTTCAGGTAGGCATCGCCATTTCCGCCCTGGACAACAAACAGGATCGGCTAAAAACCATGCGCGATAGCCTGAAGATTGAACTGGCGCGACTAAAGTCACCGGAACTGATTGCACATATGGCCGCAACTAAGATGGGATTAGGCCCGCCCGATCCCCGCCAAACGATAAGGGTGCCGTGATAATGTCCAGCCACAACCACTACTCCCGGCGAGCCGCGATCATCGGAGGCTTCTTTGCTCTATGCCTGATAGCCATTGGAGCCCGGGCCGCCTATTTGCAGCTAATGCGCGGAGAATCGCTCTCAAAACTGGCGGTGGGGCAGGTCGAAGAGCGGGTGACCCTCCAGGGCCAGCGGGGCACGATCTACGATACCCGGCATCAGCCCATGGCGGTCAGCGTCGACGCATTTTCCGTGGCCGCCAACCCGGAGGCCATCGAAGATATACCGGACGCAGCCAGACGCCTGGCTGCGGCACTGCATCTCAACCCCCGCAGCGTGCTGCATAAATTGACCGACGGAAATCATTTCGTATGGCTCAAGCGCCAGGCATCGCCCAGGGAAGCCGAGGAGGTCCGGAAGTTAAAACTAGCTGGTATCGAGTTCATTTCCGAGCACAACCGCTTCTATCCTAATAAAGCCCTGGCCGCTCAAGTGCTGGGCTTTACCGGTATCGACGGCCACGGACTTGAAGGCATTGAATTCTTATACGAGCGCGAACTCCAAGGCGGAGTCCACAGTGTCACCATCAGGAAGGATGCCCTGGGCCGCGGGTTCGATTCCGGCCAACTGGCCGCCCCGCGCCGTTCGGGCAACAATCTGGTGCTGACCATCGATGGTCATATCCAGTATATCTCCGAGCAGGCCCTGGCCCAGGCGGTTACCGCTCACAATGCCAAGTCGGGAATGGCCATCGTGATGAATCCCGCAACAGGCGCGCTGCTGGCCATGGCCCACTACCCCTTTTTCAATCCCAATGTCTATGGCCGCTTCGACCGCCAGGCGTGGCGCAACCGGGCCATCACCGACCCCTTCGAACCCGGCTCCACCATGAAAATTTTCAGTGCCGCCGCAGCATTGGAAGACGGTATCAGTAGCCCCCATACAATCTTTTACTGCGAAAACGGCAGTTATCTGATCGGCAGCCACACGCTCAACGACACCAAAGCCCACGGCTGGCTCTCTCTGCAACAGATCGTGAAATATTCCAGCAATATAGGCGTGGTCAAGGTGGCCGAGAAGATCGGTCCCAAGGCACTTCACCACCGGCTGCGGGATTTCGGTTTCGGCAAGCGGTCACGCGTCGATTGTCCCGGAGAATCGCCTGGGGCGCTCTCCGACTATAAACGCTGGACCGCCTTGGATACCAGCGCCATCGCCTTTGGCCAGGGAGTATCGGTTACCGGTCTGCAACTGGTAACTGCCGTGGCAGCATTGGCCAATAACGGCTTGATGATGCGGCCCCAAATCGTCCGAACCATTACCGACGCCAGCGGCCGTCCCATAAAAACCTTTGAGCCCCAACCGGTACGCCAGGTGGTATCGACCGACACGGCGCTAGCCGTACGTCGCATTATGCGCAGCGTGATCACATCGGGAGGCACCGGAATGAGGGCCGAACTGGATGGCTATTCCGTGAGTGGTAAGACCGGAACCGCTCAAAAAATCGATAAAAGCGGTCAATATGCCCCCGACAGCTATATGGCCTCCTTCGTCGGTTTTGCCCCTGCACAGCGGCCGGCGCTGGCCGTGCTGGTGGTGGTGGACGAACCCGAGGGCAGCCATTACGGAGGCATCGTCGCGGCCCCGGCTTTCAAACAGATCATCAAGGAGTCTTTAGGTTATCTGAACATCGCTCCAGGGGACGGATTGCCGAAACTCAGAGTCTCCCGAAACATGGGAGTTAATGGATGAAACTTTCCCAACTGATCAACGATGTGGCTCTGGCGGACGGGGTATCCGTGCCGGCCGGCCCTGGTTCGGCAGACAACCCCGAGATTGGGGCCGTACATTGCCGGGCCCAGGAGGTCACTGCGGGAAGCCTATTCGTCGCTGTGAAAGGTTTTACCGCCGACGGCCACGATTTCATTCCCCAGGCGGTGACAAGGGGCGCGGCTGCCATCCTGTGCGAACGGGCGGTCCCCGCTTCGGTGGCCATGGTGACGGTGGAGGATGCGCGCCAGGCCCTGGCGGAGGTAGCCGCCAAGTTTTACGGCCACCCTTCCCGCAAGATGACCGTTATCGGCATCACCGGGACCAACGGCAAGACCACCACCTCCTATCTGATCGAAGGTCTGCTGACGGCTGCCGGCCACACGCCGGGAGTCATAGGCACCATCAACTATCGCTACGGCGGCAAGATTTTCGACAACCCCGTCACCACGCCGGAGTCGCTGGACTTGCAGTGCATCATGGCCGATATGCTGGCCTCTGGAGTAAGCCACGTGGTGCTGGAGGTCTCCTCCCATGCCCTTGACCTGCACCGAGTCCACGGCTGTAAATTCGACATCGCCGTGTTTACAAACTTCTCCCAGGACCATCTCGATTACCATAAAGATATGGCCCACTACTGGGGGTGCAAATGCAAATTGTTTACCCGGCTGCTGCCTCGCTTCGCCAGCCCGATCCATAAAAGGGCGGTGATCAATACCGCCGATCCCAGGGGGCGCGAACTTACCGGGAGGATAAATAGCCCTTATCTGGGCTACGGGACGGCGGCGGACAGTGATGTGCGGGCTATTGCTCCCCGCTTTGGACCCGACGGCACAAAGACTTTGATAGATACGCCTGCGGGGCAGGTGAACATTCAATCATCCCTGGTGGGACTTCACAATCTGGAAAATATCCTCGGCGCCGTGGGTGTGGGGGTGGCGCTCGATATCGCGCCGGCGACCATTGCCGCCGGCATCCAGGCGCTGAAGAACGTACCCGGCCGCCTAGAGCTTCTCCCCGATCCCAGCGGGCGTTTTGTCTATGTCGATTATGCCCATACTCCCGATGCTCTGGAGAGTGTCCTGTCGACCCTGCGGGAAGTGACGGCAGGCCGCATCGTATGTGTTTTCGGCTGCGGCGGCGACCGCGACCGCACAAAAAGACCCAAGATGGGCGCCATAGCCGCCCGCCTGAGCGATTTGACGGTGGTAACCTCGGATAATCCGCGGAGCGAGTCTCCCAGGAAAATAATTGAAGAAATTGTCGCCGGCGCACGTGCGGTGGACCAATCACGATTCATCGAGCCGGAGGCCAAGGCCGCATTCCAGGGCACGGGTTGCGTCGTGGTCCCCGATCGCCGCCAGGCAATCGTCGCGGCGATTACCGGTTCCCGTCCCGGAGACTCGATTCTCATCGCCGGCAAGGGGCACGAACCCTACCAGGTGGTGGGAGATGCGAAGATGCCCTTCGATGATCGGCGGGAGGCGAAACACGCCTTGGCCAAATTGATATGAACAGGCTGCTATGCACGCTATGGATATGAACTGGAACCTGAAAAGAGTCTTGCGGGTCGTCGGCGGTCGCCTGTTGTGCGGTCCCGGCGATATGCGCTTCGACGGCATCGGCACCGATTCGCGCACCATTAGACCGGGACGGCTATTCGTGGCTTTGCGCGGCGAACGCTTCGACGCCCATCAGTTCATCGGCCAGGTAGTGGCAAAAGGTGTTTGCGGAGCGGTGGTGGAGGCCTCTCAATTACGGGACGCGGACCTGGATGCCATGGACGCCAAGGGCGTGGCCTGCATCGCGGTTGCCGATACCACCCGGGCGCTGGGGGCGCTGGCGGCCCATCAGCGCCGGCGAGTTGACATTCCCGTGGTGGCCATCACCGGTTCCAATGGTAAGACCACCACGCGCCGCATGACGGACCATGTGATGGCCCAAGGTTACAATACCCTGACCACTAGATGTAATTTCAACAACGAGGTCGGCGTGCCCCTGACCCTTTTCAACCTCGGCGTCCAACACCGGGCCGCAGTATTGGAGTTGGGTATGAACCACGCCGGTGAGATCAACCGTCTGGCCGCCATCTGCCGGCCAACCATCGGATTGATCACCAATGTGGGGCCGGCCCACCTGGAATTCCTGCATAGTCTGGAAGGTGTGGCCCGGGCAAAGGGTGAATTATTGGCCCATATCGCCGACGGCGGCCATGCCGTCCTCAATCTGGACGACGACCACGTGGCCGCGCTGGCCGCTGCCGCCTCCTGCCCGGTGACCTTTTTCGGACTGTCGGCCGAGGCCCACATCCGGGCCCAGGCGGTGTGCGCCACGGATCAAGGTGTGGCCTTCGATCTGGTCATGCCTTCGGGGCGCGCACGCATACAATTGAAAACGCCGGGGCGTTTTATGGTTCTCAATGCCCTGGCCGCCGCCGCCGTCGGCCATCTGGTCGGCCTCAGAGCCCGGCAGATCCGCGCCGGACTGGAAGCCTTCATACCTGAAAACGGACGACTTCAGGTGATGCAGACCGCGGCCGGGTTGAACATCATCGACGATACTTACAACGCCAACCCGGCCTCGATGAT
>CAZGPF010000057.1:0-7348 GCA_964527275.1 uncultured Desulfosarcinaceae bacterium | reverse complement strand
CGGGAAAAGGAGCTGACCACACCTGCGGAGTTTATCGAAGCCCAGGAGAATTTGCCGGCTTTCAAGTCTGCGGGGCGTCTACTCTGACGCCCATGTCCGGGGGCAGCGCAGGCAAAATTTATTGTAATTGTTACACCAGAGAAGGGTTTAAAAGCCATGAAAAAGACGATTGCATTGCTGGCGGGCGGTATCTCCATGGAGCGCGAAGTCTCCCTGAGCAGCGGCCAACAAGTGTTCGACGCGCTCGATAAAGATAAATATGAGGTGCGGCGCTACGATCCCAAATCCGACCTGGCCAAACTGGTCGCCGATGCTCGTCGCATCGATGCCGCCCTGATTATCCTGCACGGACCCTACGGCGAAGACGGGACGGTGCAGGGCCTGCTGGAGTTGCTCGATATCCCCTACCAGGGAGCTGGGGTTCTGGGAAGCGCCCTGGCCATGAACAAGCTGGCGGCCAAGCAGCGCTATGAACAGGCGGCACTGCCCGGGCCCGCGTATATCGCCGTCACCCGGGAAGAGCGGGTCGATGTGCATGAGCTGGTCGAGCGGCTCAAGCTGCCGCTGGTCGTTAAACCGGTCTGCGCCGGTTCGAGTGTCGGCATGTCCATCGTGCGCCAGGCCCGGCAATTGCCGCCGGCCCTTAAGAGCGCCTTTGCGCATGATGCCACGGTCATCGTCGAAGCCTATATCGATGGGATCGAGATCACAGGCGGGGGTTTAGGCAACGAGACCCTGGAGGCCATGCCCCTGATCGAAATCATACCCAGTGAGGAGCACGATTTTTTCGACTATGAGGCCAAGTATACCGCCGGTCTCACCCGGGAGATATGCCCTGCGCGTATCGAAGCGGCCTTGACCCGCAAGGCCCAGGAGTATGCCCTAGCAGCCCATAAGGCCCTCTATTGCCGGGGTTACAGCCGTACCGACATGATCGTGCGCGGCCACGATATTTTTCTGCTGGAAACCAACACCATCCCCGGCATGACCGCTACCAGCCTCTTTCCCCAGGCGGCCCAGGTCGCCGGACTCCCATTCGGGCAACTGCTCGACCGCCTGATCGAGCTTGGCATCCAGACCCATAAGAACAGATGATGTAACTACTCAGAGCACTTCATCTTCGGCCCTTCAGGCCTTTCCATATAGCGATGCTATTATGAAAAGACCTGAATGACCGAACCTAAAGCACTCTGAGCAGTTACAGTTCGAGATACAATCGTTATAGTTCGTGCTTTTTTGTGCTTTTTGCCATTACGCTGAGTAGTTACCAGATGATTTATAAACGCTTCAGCGATCTTCTCGCCGCCTACCATGACCTGGAGAGCGGAGACCTCTTCATTGGCCAGATCCCCGCATCGCATCTCAAGCACGTGATCATGGCCGACCTGACCGCTCGCGGCGTAGTGCTGATACCCTCGGCCCTGGCCCAGGTGCTGAATGCCTCCAAAGTCGCCCAGGCCCTGGTGCTGCAACCCTGGATGGTACCCCATACCTTGGCGATCACGCGTCGCAAAGGGCTGCTGGACGCCCTGGACAATTACCGGCGGCAAGGCATAGAGACGGCGGTGACCAAGGAGGACCGCCTCCACTGTGGCCACGGAGTTCGCATGTGGCCCGACCTGGAATTGCTTTACAGTTGCCTGGGGCTGGACGCGACGGCCTTTCCGTTTGTGCTGCAGCCTTTGCTGGGGCCCTTTGTAGATCTTCGCGTCATCTGGGTCGGCGATTTTCACGAAGCTTATTGCCGCGACCATCCGACTAATTTTCGCAAGAATCTGGCCGGGGGAGGAGAGAGCCGGCCCCACAAGCTCTCGGCCCGGCAACGCCGCTTCTGCCGCCAGGTGCTGGAGAGGTCCCAAATGCCATATGCGCACATCGATTTGATGCTCATGCCCAACGACGCCATCCATCTATCAGAAATTCGTATGCAGGGCGGCATCCACGGGGCGCAAATTTCAAGGCCTGAACTGGAAAGCATGAAGGCCACACGACGGCAGGCGCTCGGCGACTCAATACTGCATGGCACTGTGGCAACGGCGTTGCGCCGCGAGCAAGGTTAAACCAACAGTGTCTAAAGCGGCTAGCTGCCGCTTCCACGATGAGCATCAAGCGTCGTGGTCCATAAGTTAATGACTTTAATCCGAATCGATCCGATTCAAAGGGAGGAGCAAAATGAAAGTCTTGGTTGTCGGCAGTGGCGGACGGGAACATGCGCTGGTCTGGAAAATCGCTCAAAGTCCACGGGTCAAGAAAATCTACTGCGCGCCGGGCAACGCCGGCATTGCCGCCCTGGCCGAATGCGTACCCGTTGACGCGGAGGATGTGGACCAGTTGGTCGCCTTTGCCGGCCAACAGAAGATCGATTTGACGGTGGTGGGTCCCGAAGTACCGCTCTCGATGGGCATCGTCGATCTATTCGAGGGGCAGGGCCTGCGCATCTTCGGCGCCAGCAAGCAGGCCGCCGCCATCGAAGCCAGCAAATCATTCGCCAAGCAGATCATGCTTAAATACGGCGTGCCCACTGCCCAGGGCGCCACCTTTACCAGGTACAGGCCCGCCGAAGCCTATATCAGGAAGATGGGTGCCCCCATCGTGGTCAAGGCCGACGGTTTGGCTGCAGGCAAGGGGGTGATTGTATGCAAAACTGTGGCCCAGGCCATCGCCGCCCTCAAGCAGATCATCGTCAATAAGGAGTTTGGCACCGCCGGCCGTAAGGTGGTGGTGGAAGAGTGCCTGGTGGGCGAAGAGGCCTCGTTTTTAGCCTTCACCGACGGCAAGACCATTTTGCCGCTGCCCTCCTCCCAGGATCACAAACCGATATTTGACAACGACAAAGGACCCAACACCGGAGGCATGGGCGCCTACTCCCCTGCGCCGGTGGTGGACAGGCATCTGTACGACAGGATCATGCAAGAGGTGATGGAGCCTGTGGTGCGCGGCATGGCCGCCGAGGGCCATCCTTATAAAGGCGTCCTCTATGCCGGGCTGATGATCGACCGCGACCAGATCAAGGTGCTCGAGTTTAACGGCCGCTTCGGAGATCCCGAGGCCCAGCCGCTGCTGATGCGCGTAAAAAACGACATCGTCCCTATCATGGAAGCCATAATCGATGAGCGCCTCGACCAGTGCCGGCTGGAACTCGATGAACGCGCTTCGGTCTGCGTGGTCATGGCCTCGGGGGGCTATCCCGGAAAATATAAAAAGGGCGCACTCATCCAGGGACTGGAGAAGGCCAGGCGTATGCACGAAGTGATGGTATTCCACGCCGGCACCGCCCTGAAGGGCAAACAGATCGCGGCTGCCGGCGGCCGCGTGCTGGGGGTCACCGCCCTGGGCAAAAGTGTGGCCCAGGCCATCGACAAAGCCTATAAGGCCGTGGACAAGATCGAATGGCGCGGGGTCCAATACCGCAAGGATATCGGTCAAAAGGCCCTGGATCGTTTGGGGGTCAAACCGAGGGTGGGCATCGTGATGGGCAGCGATTCCGACCTGCCGGTGATGGAAGGGGCCGTGGCCATGATGAAAAAATTCGGCATCTCCTTTGAGATCACCGTGGCCTCGGCCCACCGCAGCCCGGAACGCGCCGCCCGCTTTGCCGCTACGGCCCGTGAACGGGGCATCAAGGTGCTCATTGCCGGTGCCGGCCACGCGGCCCATCTAGCCGGGGCCATCGCCGCCCAGACCTCTTTGCCAGTGATCGGCGTGCCCATCGATTCCTCGGCCCTGCAAGGCCTGGATGCCTTGCTCTCCACAGTCCAGATGCCCCCCGGCATCCCGGTGGCCACGGTCTCCATCGGAAAATCGGGAGCCCAGAACGCCGGCATCCTGGCCGCCCAGATCATCGCCGTCGAGGATGCCCAGGTGGCGACGCTGCTGGAAGCCCACAAAGAGGAGATGGCCGACCAGGTGGCGATTAAGGGACGCAAGCTTGAAGCCTGGCGCTAAAAAAATATGCCACCTGAAATCCGGCCGCATCGATGAGCAGTGCCTCCACAGGGCGGCCCATATCATTCGTCGCGGCGGGGTGGTGGTGTTCCCCACCCACGGCCTGTATGGCCTGGGGGCCAACGCCCTGGATGCCGACGCCCTGGAGCGGGTCTTGAGGCTCAAACGCCGTGATCGCGGAAAGCCTCTGCTAGCTTTGGTCGCCGATATGTCAGCCCTGGAGCAGGTGGCCCGCCGGCCCGAAGGCGCGGCCCGATTCCTGATGCAATGCTTGTGGCCCGGCGGGGTCACCTTTGTCGTGGCCGCAGATGACAAGGCCCACGATTCCCTGACCGGCGGCGGCGGCAAGATCGGCGTCAGAATTCCCGGCCACCCCGTGGCAGCGGCCCTGGCGCGGGCAGCCGGAGTACCGATCACCGGCACCAGCGCCAACCTTTCCGGCGCGGGCGGCTGCGCCGATATAAAGGCCCTGGCACCCGATCTGATTCACGGCGCGGACCTGATATTGGATGCCGGGCCCCTGGCCGGCGGGCCGGGCTCCACCGTAGTGGACATATGCGGGAGCGTACCGCAGGTCTTGAGGGAGGGCAGGATTTCCGAAAAGCAGATTATGCAATGCCAGCGGCTATACCTGAGGGGGAGGTAGAGGCTTGAGAAAAACAGGCAGCTCGAACTCAGCGGGGCGCAATCTCGATAAACTGATTGCCCCTGATACGCAATAGACTAAGACGCTTTATGGCCTCACCATTTTCATCAAAGGAGGTGGGGCCGGTCACCCCTTCAGTCTCGAACCTTGTCAATAGCACATCACGCAACACATGACGCAGATTCATGTCGGGCTGGGCCAGGATTTTGATCATCAGCCTGGCGGTATCATAGGCAAACGCTTCGGTGAGTCCAGGTTCATCGCCATAGAGTCCCTGATAGACACCCACGAATCGGCGCACCGGTTGAGATGGGCTGTTGATATTAAATCCATTGGCCACAACAGCGCGCTGGGCATATTGCTGGCTCATGGATATCAACTCAGGGTCGTGCCACAAGTTGGTCCCCGCGAGATAGATGTCATTAATGTCATAGTAGGCCAATTGCGGTAAAATCAGGCCGACGGTCTGGGGTGCATCTGGAATGAAGAGCACATCAAAATCGACAATCGGATCGTGGTTCTCTTGCTCCTGTTGGCGGCCGATGGCCGGCATCCTGATCCGATCCTGATCCGGTTTCTGAAAAAAGAGTCCCGTCAGCCGTGTTATGGGATCGGGCAACAGAGCCCCGAGGCGGTCCGATTGCGACGCAGCGTATTGAAAATAGGGCTGGTGCACCACCTCTACCGGCGGCCGGACGCGTAGATCTTCCGGAATGGGATAGTGCGTACCCACCAGCTTACCAATCGATTCGGCAAAATCGGTCTGCCGGGCCGCATAACTCTCCACGCCGACCAAACGTCCCCCCTGGAGTGCCACTTCGTCCAGAAAGATGGACATGAAGGTCCGTCCGTAGGTCTCCTGCGGGTAGAGCACGGCGAAATCTCGCAGGCCCACGCCGTTGATAAAGTAGCTGACCAGCGCCCTGGCCTGGCTGCGGGGCGTGATATAATGCCGGAAGATAAAGTCCCCGATGGCGGTGATATCCGCTTTCTGGGTGATTGTGATCATGGGTACATGCAGTCTCTGAGCTTCCCGGGCTGCGGCGGGGGCGGTGACGATGGGTCCTATAATGGCACCCGCGCCCTCTTCGACCAGCGCCCTGACGCCCTCGACCGCCTGTAGGTCGTCTGCGCCGGTGTCCTTAATCACCAGGTGAATCGGCGCTGCCTCCTCGCCATCGCGCGGCAGACTCAGGGCCAGTTCAATACCATTCAGCGCCCGCCGGCCGTACAACTCAAAAGGACCGCTCAAAGGCAGCAGGACACCCAGGGTACGAGGGATAAAACTGAGCCGCTGACGCAGATTCGCTATGATCCGGCCGGCGGCTTGCGAATAGTCGTGCCCGGGATAGGCAGTCCGCAAACCTTCCAATGTCTCCAGCGCTTTAGCATAATTCTTCATCTGCGCTTGCAATACGGCATAGCGGTAGAGCAGCAGACTGAAGGCATAAGGGTCATCGAAGCGCTCCCGCAAAGCCTCGACGCCGGAAAGCGCCAGCTTTGCGACGGCGACCTTCAATCGACCGGCCCAATGAGATCTCTCTTCCTCGGGTCCAGCAGAGTAGAGCAGATAGGCGTAAACAGCGGAATTGGTCACGGAACCCGAACTCTCGTATTGACGCGCCAGACGCCGCCACAACTCCGTGCGCACCTGCATGTCGGGATCGGCAAGCAGCATCTCTTCGGCCTGGGCAATGGCATCGGCGGGTCGACCATCCAGGATCAGCAGATCGATGACGGCGATACGCGCCTTGTCAGCAGGTTCACTATCGGGAAATTGGGTAATCAAACGGTTATAAAAGGCGTGTGCGTTATCATACAGTCCCCGCTGGAGGTAGATGTCGCCGATCCGGCTGAGCGCCTGGGGTGCCCTGCTACCACGGGGCAGGCGGCTCAAGTACTCGCCAAAGCGCGACAAGGCATTCGCAAGGTCTCCGCGCACCATGAATTGTTCCCCCTGCTGAAACAGTTCTTCGGTGGGATCGGCGACGGGCAGCACCGGTGGCGGCACAGGCCGGGAAACACAGGCACTGATCGCCAGGCTGATAAGCCCTAACCAAATATATGCGCGGATTATCTGCATGGGTATGATGAAATTTTTCAGTTATGGGTGCCCATATCTACACCAAAACCAAAGCTTGTCAAACCGTAACTACTCAGAGTACTTCATCTTCGGCCCTTCAGGCCTTTCCATATAGCGATGCTATTATGAAAAGACCTGAATGACCGAACCTAAAGCACTCTGAGCAGTTACAGTTCGAGATACAATCGTTATAGTTCGTGCTTTTTTGTGCTTTTTGCCATTACGCTGAGTAGTTACGTCAAACCTTATATAATATGGGGTCAAATCGAAATTTGACCCCATATGACATGACCCCATTTGACACGTTTGGGTACAACGACAAATACATAAAAGGTTGGACTGTGCAACTATTAAATTGTAATTATGGGGTGTTATGTGGGTTGGTGAACGGGAATTTTAATTGTCGTTGAGGGGAAAATAATATTGTCGTTGGTCATCATCTATCGAACTTTTCACGAGTTAATCAAAAATAGATGATCAACATATCAAGAAACGTCCCTTATCCCGCGTTCCTTATCCCGTCCCAAAGGCCCGGCAAGGCAGCAGATTCGGTGCCCTGTGAACGCTTACCAATTATCAATTTCATAGTGGCTAAGACGGTGCATGCGACCTTGGCTGCGATGGCTCCTGCTGTGCATCTATGGCACCGTATAATTTCAGGGGCAACCAGATCT